>CAMCCU010000138.1 GCA_945872975.1 Pedosphaera parvula Ellin514 | reverse complement strand
CGATAGCGTCCGATGCCGTGCTGGAGATGCACGACGTAATCGCCGTCGTCGAGATCGGCGAAGTCGATGTCGAGCAGCGAGCGCGAGGTCTGCGCGTGCGGCGACTTGAGCCGGCGCGGGCGCTGGACTTTGTAGCGTCCGAATATTTCCGCATCGGTGACGACGACGAGCTTCGCCTCTTCGTTGAGGAAGCCGCGGGAGAGAGCACCGAGGTGGATCTGGAGTCCACCGTCACCGTAGCCGCCGACGTGAGGAGGCGGAACCGCACGAGATTCCGAACCCGTCCGCCTCGTCACCTCGGCGGCTACCACTGGCCATCCGCCACTGACTTCTGAAGACTGACCACCGGTTCCTCCCTCGAAACCATATTCTTTCCACACTTCGCCGAAGCGCTGGCGTTCGCCGTCGTTGTTGCAGAAGACGTGGACGGTGTGGCCCTGGCGTGACCAGCGATGGAGTTGCGCGAAGAACTCGCGGCGCTGCGCCTCGACGATTTGAGGATCCGGCGCGCGTTCGACGATGGGCCGGAAGGCATCGAGACTCTGAAATTTCAGATTTGAGATTTCGGATTTGGGACGGAGAGCACCGTCATCGACGGAGACGGGCGTGAGCAGTTCGTCGGGAGCGGCGGAGTCATCGAGCGTGACGACGCTCATGCCGTTCGCGGCGAGCTGCTGCTGGAAATCTTCCCACGCGATGAAGAACGGATCGTTGGGCGGAACCAGCTCGGCGTAGCTGGCGGCGTGTTCATCGAGCGAAGCCGGATTGCAGAGCACGAAGATGGTTTCGGCCGGCAAAAAGTCGAGCAAGGTGGCCAGCCCGGTAGGGACGCGTTTCACCGCGTCCTTGATCTCGATTTCACTCGAAGCAGATGTTTCGGACGCCGTGGAAGGCGTCCCTACCAGCTTCTTAAGAATGCCCAGCTCCCCGCCCGGCGGAACAGTCACGCTCTGGATGCTGTCCCGCGAGATCTGCGAGATGGGATCAAACGTCCGCAACGATTCCAGCTCGTCACCGAAGAACTCGAGCCGCACCGGCCACGGGCTGGTGAGCGGGAAGATGTCCACGATGCCGCCGCGCAACGCGATCTCGCCCTTGTGATTCACCTGCACCTCCGGCTCGTAGCCCTGGTCTTCGAGCCATTCCACCATGTCGAGCGGATCGATGTGGTCGCCCTTCTTGAAGACGCGCGTGCGTTCGCGGATGTGGTCGGGCTGGAAAGTGCGCTGCAATAAAGCAGAGACGCTGGTGACGACGAGGGGAGATTTTAAGCTTCGAGTTTTGGGTTTTGAACCGGCCCAGGCGGACAGGGCAACGATGGTCTCGAGACGTTCGCTGATGACGTCCGCGTGCGGGAGCTTGGCTTCGTGCGGCAACGTTTCCCAGGCGGGATAGAAGAGCGGACGAGCCGCTTCGCTGTCGTTGGCGCGGAACTTCAACCAGGTCTCGATGTCCTGCTGAAAGGTCTCCTGCGTCTTCAACCCATCCGTGACCACAACGACGGGCCGGGCGGGAAACAGCTCTTGGAGAAGAATGGCGACGAATGGCTGGGAGGAAGCGCTGACGTCCTCACAGGACAATGCGCGGCCCGTCTCCACGCGCTGACGGAGGGCCTGCGCGGCTGGAGTGTGTGCGACGGAAGCGAACACCTGCGTGCCCGGCTTTGCAATTTGTTCCGAACCCAAGCGGGGCGAAGCTTGCAGCCGCCAATGATCTCGTCAAGGTGCGTCCAAGGTTTTGGAGCGGAGGAAGAGCGATTCTGGCGCTCACGAGCCAGAAATTAGCAACTTGATCAAAAAACGGTAAATGGATGATTGACACTCACTCCGGTTTTTGTTGGTATCTCCATCCCTTTTAGGAAACGAATATGTATGCCGTCATAGAAACTGGTGGAAAACAGTATCGCGTAGCTGCAGGCGACACGCTCGAAATCGAGCGTCTCGAAACTGAAGCTGGCAAACCTTACACTTTTGATCGCGTGTTGCTCGTCGAGAACGACGGCAAGATCTCCGTGGGCACGCCCACGGTGAGCAAAGCGAGCGTGGTTGCTGATGTCACCCAGCACCTGCGAGGTGGAAAGACAATTGCGTTTAAGATGAGACGCCGCAAAGGCTATCACCGGACGGTCGGACATCGTCAGGAACTTACTCGCGTCAAAATTACAGAAATTAAAGGATAGTTATGGCACATAAAAAAGGTCAAGGCAGCGTTCGTAACGGCCGTGACAGCGTCAGCAAACGACTCGGTGTAAAGCGCTATGGCGGCCAGGTGGTCACCGCAGGCAGCATCCTGATCCGCCAGCGCGGTTCGAGGTTCCTCGCCGGTCAGAACGTCGGCACCGGCCGCGATTGGACACTTTTTGCGCTCGTGGATGGCAAGGTCGCCTTCGACAAGGGCAGCCGCCGCGTGAACATTGTTCCCGCCGCTGGAGATGCCGCCAACAATTAGTCGCTCCAAATCACATTCTTGAAGGCGAGGTCCTTGGCCTCGCCTTTTTTGTTTGTCAGGGAGAACTCGCCCGGCGCGAAGTCCCCCTTGCCAATTTTGCCGAACTCCACTACTTCATCCTCCACGTTCGCGACCCATGTTTATTGACGAGATCAAAGTGTTCGCCCGCGCCGGCCACGGCGGCAAAGGGTGCGTCGCCTTTCTGCGGGAAGCCTATCGTCCCAAGGGCGGGCCCAGCGGCGGCAATGGCGGCCGTGGCGGCAGCGTGATTCTTCAGGCGGACCACGACCTGAACAATCTCCTCAATCAATTTTTCCAGCCCCAGCTCGTCGCCGAACAGGGCGAGGGCGGCAAGGGCAAATGCATGAACGGCCTTGCCGGCAAGGATCTCATTGTCAAAGTTCCCTGCGGCACCTTGGTCTGGCGCCTGCCTGCGCCCCCCGCACCTGAGCCCGAGCCTGAGTCAGAAGCATCATCGACTGAAGAGGAAGAGCCTGAAGATGCCGACGAGTCAAAGCCGCTCATTCTTTCCACTGACAAACGCCCTGTCATCCGACATTCCGGCAGCGCGCGGGGTGTGGAGATCGACCTGTCGAAGGAAGCCGAAGAACCAACTGTTGAGGATGCCACCCCTGAACAAGGTGAACTGATCGCGGATCTCACTGAAGACGGTCAGCAGTTCATACTCTGCAAAGGCGGGCGGGGCGGACTCGGCAACAGCAATTTCGCCACGTCCACACGCCAGACACCGCGGTTTGCCCAGCCAGGAGAGCCAGGAATTGAAGGTAATTTCCGCCTCGAACTCCGCATCCTCGCTGAAGTCGGCCTGGTGGGTTATCCGAATGCCGGCAAATCCACGCTGCTCGCCGCCATCTCGAAGGCCCGCCCCAAGATCGCCCCCTACCCTTTCACAACGCTGACGCCACAGATTGGGATACTCGAATATCCGGATTGGAAACGTCTGACGATTTGCGACGTGCCGGGCCTCATTGAAGGTGCCCACCAGAACGTCGGGCTCGGCCACGCCTTCCTTCGCCACATCAAGCGCTGCAAGATCAACATCATCCTGATCGACATGGCCGGCACCGACAACCGCGCGCCGTGGGATGACTACCGGCAACTGCTCAAGGAGCTTGAGCTCTACGATCCCACCATGCTCGACAAGCCGCGCTACGTCGTCGCCAACAAGATGGACGAACCGCAGGCGGCGGAGAACCTGAAGACCTTCAAGCGGAAGATTCGCAAGACCAACATTCTACCCATCTCCGCCGCGTTCGGCGAGGGCATGGACGAATTCAAGGTGCTCATCCGCGAAGCCGTCGAAAAAGTTTCCACCGACTGACGCTTCCTGGGCGGCCGCCGCGTCAGTTAAACCCGTCCCCCCGCTGAACCGCAGGCATCTGAACCTGCTGCTCTGTTTTATCCAGCCCGCCAAAATCTCTACAAGCTTTTGCACCGGAACTTGCGAGAAGCTTTTGTTTTGCGAGGAGGAGCAATACAGTGCGAGACCACCAATCCCCCTTGGAACGCCTGCAATATAAGGTGTTTTGCAGACATGAAATGAGTTGCTTGCGATTCATCCCCTCGCGTCAAATCACTCATGGCACTGGCACTGCTAAGTAAGTTTCGTTCCTAAGAGTTTCCTGCGACAAAGTCTCAGGCGGACTGCGAACGACAAACTAACTATGCGCTTCCTCGATTACAACGTGGACGAGTTCTTCGACGAAATGTTCGGCGAAGACGGCCGTCCGAGATCGTCGGCGCGAACGCTCGTCCGCAACATCGAGTGCCTGCCCGACGGAGAACTCCTCAACCGCCAGAAGGCCGCCGAACGCGCGCTGCTCCAGATGGGCATCACGTTCAACGTCTATGGGGAAAACGCGGGCACCGAGAAGATTTTCCCGTTCGACCTGGTTCCGCGCATCGTGCCCGCCGCCGAATGGAGCCGCATCGAGAAAGGCCTCAAGCAACGCATCCACGCGCTGAACCTTTTCATCAACGATCTCTATCACGACCAGAAGATTCTAAAAGACGGCATCATCCCGGCGGAAATCATCCTCTCGTCGAAAGCGTTTCGGAAGCAGTGCATGGGCTTCAATCCGCCGCGCGGCATCTGGTGTCACGTCACCGGCACGGATCTGGTGCGTCACAGTGACGGAAACATCTACGTCCTCGAAGACAACCTCCGCTGCCCGTCCGGCGTTTCGTACGTGCTCGAAAATCGCGCGGTGATGAAGAGCATGTTCCCGCAGGTCTTCGCGCAGTCGAAGATCCGGCCCGTCGCAAATTACCCCAGCCGGCTGCGCGACATGCTGGAGTTCCTCGCGCCCGACGGCGTCACCTCGCCGCGCTGCGTCCTGCTCACGCCCGGCATCTACAACTCCGCTTACTTCGAGCACTCGTTCCTTGCGCAACAGATGGGCATTGAACTCGTCGAGGGCCGCGACCTGGTCATCGACGACGGCTATGTCTGCATGAGGACGACGAAAGGCTTCGAGCGCGTGGACGTGATTTATCGCCGGCTCGACGATGATTTCCTGGATCCAAAGTGTTTCCGGCCCGACTCCATGCTGGGTGTGCCCGGTCTGATGGAGGTTTATCAAAAGGGCAATGTGGCTCTCGCGAATGCGCCCGGCGGAGGCGTCGCTGACGACAAAGTGGTTTACGCCTACGTCCCGCGCATCGTGAAATACTACCTCGGCGAGGACATCATTCTGCCGAACGTCCCGACCTACATCTGTTCGGAGCCGGACGATTTGAAATACGTGGTCGAGCACATCGATCAGCTCGTGGTCAAAGCCGCCAACGAATCTGGCGGTTACGGCATGCTCGTCGGACCACATTCCACCAAGGAGCAATGCGCGGAGTTCGCCGAGAAGGTGCAGGCCAATCCGCGCAACTACATCGCCCAGCCCACGCTCGCCCTCTCGCGCGTGCCGACTGTGGTGGACGGCCACTTCGAAGGACGCCATGTCGATCTGCGCCCCTACATTCTCTACGGCAAGGAAATCTTCGTCATGCCCGGCGGCCTCACCCGCGTCGCGCTGAAGAAAGGTTCGCTCGTCGTGAACTCATCGCAGGGCGGCGGCAGCAAGGATACCTGGGTGCTCGCCGATTCGCCAATCACCGAGCCAGATGATTTCAATTCACCGCCCGCGCCCCCAACGCTCGCAGGAGCTGCGGCGTGAACCAACCCGGTGCGCAGGAATCATGTCTGCGACTCAACTACCCGACCTCTCCGAACTGGATGCCCACATGCTAAGTCGCGTTGCTGAATCGATCTACTGGATGAGCCGCTATGTCGAGCGGGCTGAAAACGTCGCCCGGTTCATCGACGTGAACCTCCAGCTCATGCTCGATGATCCCTCTGGCGAAGGCCAGCAGTGGCTCCCGCTCGTCAACACCACCGGCGACCACGATGAGTTCAAGAAGCGCTACGGCACGGCCACCCAGCAGAACGTCATTCACTTCCTGACGTTCGACGCGGAGAATCCGAACTCCATCCTCTCGTGCGTCCGCTCCGCCCGCGAGAACGCCCGCACCGTCCGCGAAATCATCTCCTCCGAGATGTGGCTCCAGTTGAACAAATTTTATCTGATGGTCAACGGCGCGGCGGAGGACAACTCGCGCGCACTCGCCAATCCCCACGAGTTCTTCACCGACGTTCGAAACGCCAACCATCTTTTCAACGGCATCACCGCCGCGACGATGACGCACGGCGAGCCGTGGCATTTCTTTCACATGGGCCGGATGCTCGAGCGCGCGGACAAGACGTCGCGCATCCTCGACGTGAAGTATTTCATCCTGCTCCGCTCGGTGCAGGACATCGGCACGCCGTTCGACGACATCCAATGGGCCGCGATGCTGCGTTCCGCGAGCGCCTTCGAGATGTATCGCAAGCGCCACGGGCGCATCTCACCGCGCGGCGTCGTGGAGTTTCTCCTGCTCGACCGCGAGTTCCCGCGTGCGATCCACTTCAGCCTGCTCGCCGCGCGCGATTCGCTTCACGCCATCAGCGGCACGCCGCTCGGCACGTTCCGCTATCCGGCGGAGAAGCTTCTCGGCCAGCTTTGCTCCGACCTTTCGTATGCCGCCGTGGATGAAATCGTGAACGCCGGACTGCACGAGTACCTCGATGATTTGCAGGACAAGATGAACCAGGTCGGCGCAGACATTCACGAGACATTCTTCGCGCTCAAGACGCCAAAGACCTCGAAACGCTCCATGCAAGAGCAGAGGCAATGAAACGCATCGGCATTCTCACCGCCGGCGGCGATACTCCCGCGCTCAACGCCACCATCACCGGTGCGGTCGTTCGCGCGAACCAGCTCAAGATCGAGATCGTTGGCCTCATCAAAGGCTTCAACTGCCTGTTCAATCCGCGCGTTCCCCATGTTCTCTTGAACCCGCTCTACCAGGAGATCCCCGAGCTCGACCCCACGAAAGGTGGCTCGCTCATCGGCTCTTCCCGCGACTTCGTGGACCCGGAGAAAAAGGAGGACCTCGATCTGGTCATGTCGCGTCTCGACAAGCTCGGCATCGAAGGACTCATCTGCGTCGGCGGCGACGGCACGCTCAACGGGCTGCAACCATTAGCCGAGCGCCTCCCAACCGTACTCGCGCCCAAGACCATCGACAACGATCTCGGCCTGAACTACGCGAGCGAGCCGGACGAGTTCGTCCGTGTGAACGACGCTTCGGCCAAAGGCGGCTTCCGCTACAAGCGCACCGAGTCGCGCGCCGTGTTCGATCTCGAACACATCATCAACTACGCCACGCCCGGCTACGCCACTGCGGTCTTCGTCTCGGCACAAGGCGTCGAGCGCATCCGCACCACGGCGGAAAGTCATCGGCGCATTGCCATCATCGAGGTGATGGGGCGCCACTCCGGCTACATCGCTCTCGGCACCGCTTACGGTCGCCCCGACATGATTCTCGTGCCCGAGCAGCCGCTGGATCTCGAACAGCTCGTCGAGCGCGTGAAGCATACATACGACCTCCAGAAGAACGTCGTGATCGTCTGCGGCGAAGGCATCGTGGACGAGCAAAGCCGCGAGCTCGGCGCTGAGACCAAGACCACTGATCCTGCGGGCAACGTCCAGCTCACCGGAGCCGCCGAAGCGCTCCGGGCGAAACTTATCCAGATGATTGGCGACCGGTATTTCCAGCTCTACCGTCGCGGCGAATCCGCGCGCGAAGCGATCTTCACCCGTAAAGTCGGCCACACCCAGCGCGGCGGACGCCCGATCCTCTTCGACCGCTTCTACGCCGCGCAGCAAGGCGCGAAAGCTGTCGAGCTTCTCGCTGAAGGGCGCAACAACGCTGTCTCGATTCTCCAATACAACTCGACGAAAGGCTTCCACGTCGATGGCTTCGATGCGAACCGGTTCCGTGACCGCTGGGGACTTATCCACGCACGTTCGATGCATCCGGCGCTGTATGACGCCAAGCTCATGAAGCCGTCGCGCATGGGCATCGATTATCTCACGCCCATCTTCACCGACGCCATCGGCGAGGACGACATGGAGCACACGCGCCAGACGCTTTTCGCCGCCGGCAACCTCACGCAGCCTTACCACTCAATTAACACCGACGTGAATAAACGCATCCGATATCTGGCGCCTGAACCAGCCGCCGCATAAACACGCGGAAGCAATCGCAGCGCGCCAATCGTAAATCTTAAATCGTAAATCAAAGTGGCCATACACGTCGCCCTCTACCACAAGACTCATTACACCTACGACAAGCCCGTCGGCCACGGTCCTCATGTCGTCCGGCTGCGCCCGGCGCCGCATTGCCGCACGTCCATCCTGAGCTACTCGCAGAAGATCACCGGCGGCGAGCACTTCATCAACTGGCAGCAGGACCCGTTCGCCAACTGGAACGGCCGCCTCGTCTTCCCCGACCCCATGCGGGAATTCTGCGTCGAGGTGGAACTCGTCGCCGAGATGGCGGTTTACAACCCGTTTGATTTCTTCCTCGAAGACAGCGCCCAGATTTATCCCTTCGCCTACGAGCAGGGGCTGAAGAAGGAACTCGCGCCGTTCATGGAACTGCCGAAGCCCACACCCCGCCTGCTCAAGCTCGTGGACGAATTGATCGAGCGCTATCTGCTCAAGGGCGCGCGCACGATTGATTTCCTGGTCGAGGTCAACCAGCGCATCCAGCACGCCGTCAAATACACGATCCGCCTCGAACCCGGCGTGCAGACGCCGGAGGAGACGCTCACCAAAGCCAGCGGTTCGTGCCGTGATTCCGCCTGGCTGCTGGCGCAGACCTTGCGCTCGATGGGCTTCGCGGCGCGCTTCGTCAGCGGCTATCTCATCCAGCTCGCGCCCGACTTGAAATCGCTCGACGGCCCGAGCGGCACCGAGGTGGACTTCACCGATCTTCACGCCTGGTGCGAAGTCTATCTGCCCGGCGGCGGCTGGATTGGTCTCGATCCGACCTCCGGTTTGCTCGCCGGTGAGGGCCACGTTCCGCTCAGTTGCACGCCGGAGCCGAGCAGCGCCGCGCCCGTGACTGGTGCGGTTGATAAATGCGAGTCGAAGCTTCATCACGAGATGAAGGTCACGCGCATCTACGAATCGCCGCGCGTCACCAAGCCTTACACCGAGGAACAGTGGAAAGAGATCGAGAAGCTCGGCCACGCCATCGACGCCGACCTCGTGAAGAACGATGTCCGGCTCACGATGGGCGGCGAGCCGACGTTCATTTCCATCGACGACCCGGACGGACCGGAATGGAACTTCACCGCCGTCTCGCACAAGAAACGCATTCTTTCCGGCGAACTCATCAAGCGTCTCCGTGGCAAGTTCGCGCCCGGCTCGATGCTGCATTACGGCCAGGGCAAATGGTATCCGGGCGAACCCCTGCCGCGTTACGCGCTCGCCGCGTACTGGCGCAAGGACGGCGTGCCGATCTGGAAGAACGACTCGCTCATCGCCGACGAATCGAAGGACTACGGCTTCGGCGCGAAGGAAGCCCGCGCGCTCTCGCTCCGGCTCGCCCGCACGCTGGACGTTGATCCGAAGAATCTCATCGCCGCTTACGAGGATGCCTTCTACTACACCTGGAAAGAGCGCCGCTTCCCGTCGAACGTCACGCCGGAGAAATCCAATCTCAAGGACAAGCTGGAACGCGACCGCATCGCTCGCATCTTCCAGAAGGGGCTCAACGAAGTCGTCGGTTACACGCTGCCGATCAAGCGCGCCGGCGACGGCTGGATTTCCGGATCGTGGTTCCTGCGCGACGACGACACGCTCTGGCTCATCCCCGGCGATTCGCCGATGGGCCTGCGTCTCCCGCTCGATTCCGTCCCGTGGGTCGCGGAGAAAGATTTCCCGTGGAACTGGCAGCAAGACCCGTCGGCGAAGCTGGCGGAGCTGCCGCAGGAATTTCCCTACAAACCCCGGCCCGAGTTGAGCGGCCAGCCCTTTGTGAAAGGCGCAGGCGCTCCGACCCCGCCCGGCGGCGGCCCCGGCCAGCGTGCGCAATCGCTCGCCGACAATGAAGACCCGAACCGCCGCCCTGCCCCGCAGCAGAGCGCGCCGTGGATCATCCGCACCGGCCTTTGCGTCGAGCCGCGCAACGGACGCCTCCACATCTTCATGCCGCCCGTCGCGACCACGGAAGATTATCTCGACCTCGTTGCGGCCATCGAAACGTCCGCTGCTGAAACAGGATTGCCCGTCATCATCGAAGGCGAGACACCGCCCAAAGATCCGCGCCTGAACAAGCTCGCCGTCACGCCCGACCCCGGCGTCATCGAGGTGAACATGCACCCGAGCAAGTCCTGGGATGAACTCGTCGAGCGCACCACCATCCTCTACGAGGAGGCGCGCCAGACGCGGCTCGGCACCGAGAAGTTCATGGTCGATGGCCGCCACACCGGCACCGGCGGCGGGAACCACATCCTCATCGGCGGCGAGACCACGAGCGATTCGCCCGTGCTGCGGCGTCCTGACTTGCTGCGCTCGCTCCTCACCTACTGGCAGAATCATCCCTCATTGAGCTGGCTCTTCAGCAGCCTCTTCATCGGGCCGACGTCACAGGCGCCGCGTGTCGATGAAGCCCGCAATGATTCGCTCTACGAGCTCGAAGTCGCCTTCAAGGAGCTGGATCGGAACATCAATCTCTTCGGCTACACGCCGCCGTGGATTGCCGACCGGCTTTTCCGCAACTTCCTCGCGGACTCCAGCGGCAACACCCACCGCGCCGAGTTCAGCATCGACAAGCTCTACTCGCCCGACGGCAGCACCGGCCGCCTGGGCCTCGTCGAGATGCGCGCCTTCGAGATGCCGCCGCACGCGCGCATGAGCCTCGCGCAACATCTCCTGCTGCGCGGCCTCGTCAGCAAGTTCTGGCGGGAACCATACCGGAACGACCTCGTCCGCTGGGGCACTGACATCCATGACCGCTGGATGCTGCCGCACTTCTGCGAGACCGATTTCAAGGATGTCATCCACGACCTGCGCGACGCCGGCTACCCGTTCGAGTTCGACTGGTTCGCGCCGCACTTCGAGTTTCGCTTTCCACGCATCGGCGACTTCGCGCAACGCGACGTGCAGATCGAACTCCGCACCGCGCTCGAACCCTGGCACGTCCTCGGCGAAGAAGGCGCGGCGGGCGGCACCGTTCGCTATGTCGATAGCTCGCTCGAACGCCTGCAAGTCAAAGCGCAGGGCTTCGTCGGAGATCGCTTCGCGCTGACCGTCAATGGCCGCCGCGTGCCCATGCACTCGACCGGCACCAACGGCGAGTCCGTCGCCGGCGTCCGCTATCGCGCGTGGCAGCCGCCGAACTGTCTCCACCCCACGATTGGCGTCCATGCACCGCTCGTGTTCGACCTCTACGACACCTGGAACAAGCGCTCGCTCGGCGGCTGCCAGTATCACGTCGCCCATCCCGGCGGCCTCAGCCACGACAGCTTCCCCGTGAACAGCTACGAAGCCGAGAGCCGCCGCCTGTCTCGCTTCGTCACCCGGGGCGCGTC
>CAMCCU010000137.1 GCA_945872975.1 Pedosphaera parvula Ellin514 | reverse complement strand
AGTTTCCGGCAGGTGCGCTTCGAGGCGATGGAGAACAACCGTAAGTCGGCTTCGGAATTGAACGCGCTGCGTGAACGATTCGCGCCCAAGCTGCTAAAAGCTGTGGCTTCGGCGAACGAACATGGCATCAGGCAGATCGCCGAATACCTGCTCGCGGCGCAGGGCCAGTCAGACGCCGGCAGCAAGAGCTCGCTGGACCCGAAACGTCTCGAACTGTGGTCGGAGCAGCTTCGCAGCGCAGCGACGAACACGACCCATCCGCTGCATTCGTTCGTTGGCTGGAGTCGACGTGGGGAGGCTCAAACTCCCAGTGCAGTAAAAGGTCAGAGTCTCGCCACCTCGACTTCCACGGAAAAGGTCATCACCGACTTCACACGGCCGAACCAACAACCTTGGAAAGTCGATGGCGAAGCGTTTGGCAGCCGCCCGCTGAGAGCCGGCGAAATTGTCCTCGGCAGCGACGCGACGAATCCCTTCGCCCGCGTGATGCTTTATGGCGCGGCGCGGCGTGATTTGTTCTGGAACGGGCTCAAGGCGGCGTCCGGCAATGAGAACGATTCCGGCCGACTGGGTGCGACGTCGCGATCGGGCCAGATGCTGCGGACCCCGACGGTGACGCTCGGCGTCGGCAAGCTGCACTATCTCATCAAGGGCAAGACCCGCGTCTATGCGGCGGTCGATTCGCACCTGATGAATGAGGGTCCGCTGCACGCCCGGCTCGCGCAGAATTTTGACAGCGGTCCCGGTGCGGAGCCGCGCTGGGTCACGCACGATCTCACTCCGTACAGTGGCCATCGGACGCACCTGGAGTTTGGCCCGGACGGCAGCAGCGAGCTGGAAGTGCTGATGGTCGTGGAGTCGGCGGAGACGCCAAAGTGGCTCCCCTCTGCCGGTTCATTCGAGCCGGGCAAGACCATTCGTTCGTCGTCGGATTTCGCGAAGGAATTTCAGCGCGCCGTCGCTGCCGCGAACAAGCAACTCGCGCGTGCCGCCCTCGCCGGTTCGCCGCAGGCGCAGCAATACGCCGCGCTGGCGAACTGGCTGTTGAAGAACCCGGCTTTGTTTAGCGATGGGCCAAACTCCGCCACAGTGCGTGTCGCGACCGAATTCCTCGCCGCCCAAAGCAACATCGCCAGCCGTGTGCGCTGGGAATCACGCACGACGGTGGCGTGGCTCGATGGCACGGGCGTGGACGAAAATGTTCTCGTCCGCGGCAAGCCATTCAAGCCGGGCGAACTGTCGCCTCGCAGTCTGCCGGTGGCGTTTGCTGCAGCGAAACCAATTACCTCTGCGGAAACGAGCGGACGCCTTGAGCTGGCGCGGCAACTGATTGACCCAGCCAATCCACTCGTGGCGCGCACCATCGTCAACCGCGTCTGGCACCACGTCTTCGGCCGCGGCATCGTGGCGACGGTGGATAACTTCGGCGCGCTCGGTGAACGCCCGACCCATCCCGAACTCCTCGATCATCTCGCGTGGCAGTTTGTCCACGAGGACGACTGGTCATTAAAGCGGCTCATCAAACGTCTCGTGCTCACGCAGACCTTTGCCATGAACAGTCGTTCTGCGGATGCGCGCAGCGAGGAGCTCGATCCGTCGAACGCGTTGCTGCACCGCATGCCGGTGCGACGGCTCGAAGGCGAAGTCATTCGCGACGCGTTGCTGGCAGTCTCGGGACGGTTGAATCCTGAGGTTTGCGGTCCGCCGATGATGGTTCATCTCACGGAATTCCTGGTGGGCCGTGGACGACCCGATAAGGGAGGCCCGCTCGATGGCGATGGGCGTCGCAGCATTTACACCGCGATGCGCCGGAACTTTCTCCCAACCTTGATGCAAACCTTCGATACGCCGACGCCGTTCAGCACGGTGGGCAAGCGGAACGTGACCAACGTCCCCGCGCAGTCGCTCGCGCTGATGAACGATCCGCTGTTCCACCAGCAGGCGCGAGTCTGGGCCGAGCGGCTCTTGCGAGAGCAACCGAACGCGGATGACGCCCGGCGGGTGCAATGGCTGTTCGAGTCCGCCTACGGTCGTTTGCCGACGGAGAAGGAAACCAGCGCCTGCCAGGAATCCCTCGGCGAGCTGCGCCAGTTGCACGATGGCAAACCGGTCCTCGAAGCCTGGGCCGACTTGTGCCACGCCTTGCTCAACGCCAACGATTTCATCTACGTGAAGTAACATGATGCGCGCTCACCAGAATCCCCTCTTCCTCGACCCTCGCATCAATCGGCGCGAGATGCTGCGCCGCGCTTCGAATGGCTTCGGCGCGCTCGCGCTGACGGCGTTGTTCGGCAGCAGCGCGCCGAATCTCATCGCAGGGAATGTCGCCGCGCCGAAGCGTCCCTTGGTCCCGAAGCCACCGCATTTCAAACCCCGCGCGAAGAGCGTCATCTTTCTCTTCATGGAAGGCGCGGTGTCGCAGGTGGACAGCTTCGACTACAAGCCGATGCTGGTGAAATTTCACGGCCAGGACCCGCGCAAGGCCATCGGCAAACTGGAGAAGACGCAGTTCGAAAACGTCGGCCAGGTCCTCAAGTCGCCGTGGAACTTCCGTCAGCACGGCCAGTGCGGGACGTGGATCAGCGATCTCTTCCCGCATGTCGCGGAGCGGGCGGATGACCTCTGCGTGATCCGCTCGATGACGTCGAACTTCCCCGAGCACACGAGCGCGAATTATTTCCTGCACAGCGGCAGCGGGCTGCAGGGACGGCCCAGCATGGGCGCGTGGGTGACGTATGGCCTCGGGAGCTCGAACGACGATTTACCCGGCTACGTCGTGCTCAACGGCGGGCAGATTCCGTCAGGCGGCCTCGACAATTTCGGCAGCGGTTTCCTGCCCGCGACGTATCAGGGCTCCTTGCTGCATGCGAAGGGAACTCCACTGGCGAACGTGGTGCCGAGCGAGAAGACTGCGCAACTCCAGGAGGCGAAGCGTCGTCTGGTCGGAAGGTTGAACCAGGACAGCCTTCAGGATTCCGGACGCGCTGACGCGTTGGAATCGGCGATCGCAAACTACGAACTCGCCGCCCGAATGCAGGTGGCGATCCCCGATCTCATGGATCTCAGCGGCGAAACTGAGTCGACGAAACAGCTCTACGGCCTCGACGCCCCTTACGAACACACGCGCACGTATGCGCGTGAATGCATTCTCGCCCGGCGACTCGTCGAGCGCGGCGTGCGCTTCATCGAGCTCACGATTCCGATGGTGGACGGCTACTCGCGCTGGGACGCGCATGGTGGCTTGAAGAAGAATCACGGTGACAACGCGCGCGCCATCGACCAGCCGATCGCCGGCTTGTTGATGGACTTGAAGCAGCGCGGATTGCTCGACGAGACGTTGATCGTTTGGGCGGGAGAGTTTGGCCGGACGCCTTTCGCACAGGGTGGCGACGGCCGTGATCACAACGAGTATGGGTTCAGCGTCTGGCTGGCCGGCGGCGGCGTGCGCGGTGGCATGACTTACGGCGAGACAGATGATTGGGGCTACAAGGCCGCCGTCAACAAGCTGGAGATGCATGATCTTCACGCGACGGTTCTTCACCTCCTCGGGATGGATCACGAGAAGCTCACGTATCGCTTTGGCGGACGCGACATGCGGCTGACGGATGTGCGCGGCGAAGTGGTTCACGGCATTTTTGCGTGAGAGGCGTGTGAGCCTCCCAAGTAATCCATGCCCTCCACGAAAGGTTTCGCTACGAGCGGAGGTCGTCCGTCTTCCGGCAGGCATCAAGGTGCGACTCGAGTTTCCAAGCCCGATCTTGGCAATTGAGTTCCCGCGCGCAACCTGCCAGAGTCTGCCCATGCTCTTGCTGATTTGAACGGCGCATTGTCATGCCCAGCCAAAACAGCCCCTACGACGTTATGAAAAGAACACTCCTCCGGCTGCTGCTCCTGCCTCTCGTTCTAAGCCTCGGTCGCGCGGCGGACAGCGTCGTCGTGTTCAACGAGATCAATTACCATCCGGCGACCAACGAGCTCGCCAACGAATGGATCGAGCTGCACAACCAGATGACGATCGACATCGATCTCTCCGCGTGGTCGGTGCGCGGCGGGGTCGACTTCACGTTCGCCGAGGGAACGATCATTCCCGGCGGCGGCCATCTGGTCGTGGCCATCAATCCGGCGGCGCTCCAGACGGCGACCGGTCGCACGAACATCGTGGGCCCGTTCACCGGACGACTGAATAATTCCTCCGCCCGTCTCGAACTGCGCGATCGCAACGACCGCGTGATGGACAAGCTCGAATACGGCGACGAAGGCAAATGGCCGCTCGCTCCGGATGGTTCCGGCGCCACGCTGGCCAAGCGCGATGCCAACACGCCGAGCGATTCACCGGACCAGTGGACCTCCAGCGTGGTGGTGGGCGGCACGCCAGGCGGACCGAACCATCATCAGGAGCCCAGGATTTTGCGACGCGCGCTGGTGGCCTTCGACGCACCGTGGCGCTTCGAGTCTTCCGGCACGGATCTCGGCACCGCGTGGCGCACGACCGCCTTCGATGACGCTGCCTGGGGTGGCCGCAACAACGCCACGCTCGTCGGCTACTGGCCGTTCAACGGGAACGCCACGGGCTTGCGCGGCACGAATGGAACTCTGGTCGGCGCAGTGGCGACGGTCGCCGATCGCAACGGCATCGCCGGCGGCGCGCTGGCCTTTACCGGAACGCTTTCGCAATACGTCAACGTGCCCGGCGGCGGCGGATTGAACGCCGCGAAGGAGGGCACGATCAGCCTGTGGGTGAAGTGGACCGGCACGCAGGACGCGGATTGCTGCGGCACGTTCGGCGCGGTGCTGTCACGTCAGGCGAACGGCCAGTTCACGGACAACATCCTCGCGCTGAATACCGCGAACCCGGCGACGGCGCGCATCGTCTGGAAGCAGTCAGGAGCGTCGGCCGCATTGATCACGGGAACAACCGCCGTGGGCACGAACTGGCATCACGTCGTCATCACCTTCTCGCCGACCGGCAGCACGCTCTACGTCGACGGCGCAGCCCAGGGCACGGGCATCGGGCCGAGCTTGAACAACAATCCGGCGACCGCGCTCGCCATCGGCGCATGGTCGGGGGACGGCGGAGGCTTCTCAACGTCGAGCATCGATGACGTCGCCATCTGGGACAAGCCGCTCAGCGCCGACAAGATCGCTGAACTCGCCGCGCAGACCAAGGTGCCGCTGGACTTCGCGCAACGCGAGGGCGCGGTCTTCCATGCCGGTGACGGACGCCTGACGAGCAACGACGAGCTGCGCCTCACCGCGCTGCCGCTCGGCCCCACGACGTATTATTTCCGGAACACGTTCCAGTTCGGCGATGATCCGTCGACGGCGGATCTGAAGCTCGATCTTGCCGTGGACGACGGCGCGGTCTTCTACCTGAACGGAAACGAGATTCATCGCCACAATGTGTCCGCCGGACCCGTGAACTATTCCACGCTCGCCGCCAGCGCCGTCGGCGACGCGGCGATCTTGAACGGCATTCTCATCTCGAACACAAACCTCGTCGTCGGCACGAATGTGCTCGCGGTCGAAGTGCATCAGGCAGTCGAGGGCGATCTGGGAATGGTCTTTGGCGCCGGTCTCAATGCGGTCATCACGCCAGCGGTGCAAGGGCCGGGACCGGAGGCGTTCAAGAGCGGTGATCTCGTGTTCAACGAACTCAGTGCCGGCGGCGCAGCAGCGTTCGAGATCGAGTTGATGAATCGCGGTGCACAACCCATCGAAGCCGGCGGTTACAGAATCCAGCGCACGGGCGTCTCGCCGGATGCGCGCTTCGTGCTGCCGCCGCAGACGGTGGCTGCGGGCGGATTCCTGGTGCTGAACCAGGCGGTAATTGGTTTTAGCGCGGCACCGGGCGACAAACTGTTTCTCCTGCTGCCCGGCGCGAGCGGCGTGGCGGATGCGGTGGAAGTGCATGGCCGCAATCAAGCCCGTTCACCGGACGGCGCCGGCGAGTTTCTGACGCCCGGGGCATCGACGCCCGGCGGGAGCAACACGTTCACGTTCCAGAACGACATCGTGATCAACGAGATCTTCTACAACGCTCCGCCCACCTTGGAAGTGCCTCCCACCATCGCGGCCACGACGAACATTTCCTACACGAACCTCTGGCGTTATGAGCAGTCCGGCACCGACCTCGGCACCGAATGGCGCGCGCCGGGCTACGACGACAGCGCATGGCCGGTGGGCGCCGGTCTCTTCTACAACACGACCGCCACGCTGGCCGCGCCGAAGAACACGCCGCTCGAGATCGGACCGACGACGTATTACTTCCGCACTTCGCTGATCTACACCGGCACGCCCGCCATCCTGACCATGAACCTCCGGCACATCATGGACGACGCCATCGTCGTCTATGTGAACGGCAACGAGATTCATCGCGCCAACCTGCCGACTACCGCCGTCATCAACTATACGAACAATGCAGGCTCCGCCCTGGCCAACGCCATCGTGCGCGGCCCGACCGTGGTCGCTCTTACAAATCTGATTCTCGGCACGAATATCATCGCTGCCGAAGTGCATCAGGCGGTGATCAATGGCGGCGACGTCGTGTTCGGCCTGGAACTTAGCGGCACCGTTCAGGCCACCCAACTCGTTCCCTACCGCAGCTCGCCCGAGGAATGGATCGAGCTCTTCAACCGCAGCAGCAACGCCGTGAGCCTGGCCGGCTGGCGGCTGGACGAGGGGATTGATTTCCGCTTCGGCACGAACGACGCGATTCCCGCTGGCGGCTATCTCGTCGTGGCGAAGGAACCAGAGGCGTTGCTCGCGAAGTTCCCGGGCATCCCGGTGGTCGGACCGTATGCGAACAAGCTGTCGCACTCCGGCGAACGCGTCGTCCTGCGCGACGCGAACGACAACCCGGCGGACAGCGTGCATTACCACGATGACGGACGCTGGCCGGAAGCGGCGGACGGCGGCGGAGCGAGCCTGGAATTGCGCGACCCGTGGGCCGACAACAATGCCGGCGCGGCGTGGGCGGCCAGCGATGAGAGCAGCCGTTCCACCTGGCGCACCTACAGTTATCGCGGCGTGGCGGCGCCGAGCGCAGTGGGGCCCGATGGTCAATGGAAGGAGTTCGTCATGGGCCTGCTCGACAACGGCGTGATGTTGCTCGACGACATCGCGGTCATCGAGACTCCGTCCACGACGCCGACGAACCTGATCCAGAACGGCACCTTCGAGACCGGCACGAACAAGTGGCGCATCATCGGCAATCATCACGGCGAAGTGATCGACGATCCGGATCAGCCGGGGAACAAGGTGCTGAAGCTCACTTCCACCGGCAGCACGGAGCACATGAGCAATCACGGCGAAACGACGCTGGCGGGCGGACGTGACACGGTGAACGGCCGCGAGTATTTGATTACGTTCCGCGCGAAATGGGTCAGCGGATCGCCCCAGCTCCACACCCGGCTCTACTTTAACCGGCTCGCCCGCACGACGCTGATCGATATCCCGCCGTTGCACGGCACGCCCGGAACGCGGAACACCACCTTCACCCCGAACATCGGCCCGACCTACTCTTCCCTACGCCACGCGCCCGTGGTGCCGGGAGCCTTCGAGCCCGTCACTGTCAGCGTGCAGGCGACCGATCCTCACGGCCTCAACACGATGACACTCTGGTGGCGTCCCGATGGCGGTTCCTGGAACAGCCTCCTGATGACGCTCGACGACGCAACGCCCACGCGCTTCAACGCGGTGGTTCCGGGCCGGCCCGCGGATTCCGTCGTGCAGTTCTTCGTGGAAGGCACGGATGGTCTAGGCGCGCGCTCCTTCTTCCCGGCGGACGGCACCAATTCCCGCGCGCTCTTCAAGGTGGACGATGGTCTCGCCGCGACGAACGGCCTGCACAACGTGCGCCTCGTCACACTGACAGCGGACGCCGACCAACTGTTCCGTCAGGTGAACCTGATGAGCAACGAGCGCATCGGCTGCACGATGATCTACGACGAGCAGGAGATTTTCTACGACGTTGGCCTTCGGCTGAAAGGCAGCGAGCACAGCCGCACGACCACGCAGCGTCTCGGTTTCAATCTGAGCTTTAACAGCGAGCAGAAGTTCCGCGGGATCCACGGCACGGTGGCGATTGATCGCTCGGAGAGCACCGGCTTCGGCCAGCGCGAGATGCTCGTCCACCAGATGCTGAACCACGCCGGCGGCGTTCCCACCAAGTATCACGACCTCATCCAGGTGATGGCGCCGCGCTCGGAATACACCGGCTCGGCCGAGCTGCAGCTCGCGCGCTACTCGGATGTGTTCCTCGAAGACCAGTTCCAAGATGGCGGCGACGGAACGGTCTTCGAATACGAACTCGTCTATCAACTCAACTCGACGGACACCGGCACGCCGGAGGGCAACAAGCTTCCGAATCCCGATTCCGTGGTCGGCTCGGCCATCCGCAATCTCGGCGACGACAAGGAGAACTACCGATGGACGATGCTGCTGAAGAACAACGAGGACCGTGATTCGTATACGCGGATGATGGCGTTCTGCAAATGGATGGAGACGAGCGGCACGAACTTCACCAGCCAGATCACGAACATCATCGACGTGGAACGCTGGCTGCGCGGCACTGCGGTGAACGTCCTCTCCGGCGCGGGCGACAGCTACGGCGGCGACGGCTCGCAGCACAACGTGCAGTTCTACGTGCGGCCCGAGGATGGGCGCGTGATCTATTTCCCGCACGACGTGGACGCGTTCTACGACGCCAGCCGCCCCGCCGTTCCCAACGGGGATCTCTCGAAGATTATCGCGGTGCCAGCTTACGCACGCTCTTACTATGGCCACCTTCAGGACGTCATCGCCACCACCTACAACGCGAACTACATGACGCGCTGGGCCAATCACTTTGGCCAGCTGCTCCCTGCGCAGAACTTCGCGGGCCACCTTGCCTTCATCGTCCAGCGCGTCGGCGTGATCAACTCCGCGATCAACGCCGCCGTGCCGAATGTCGCCTTCGCCATCACGACGAGCGGCGGAAATAACTTCGGCACCACGAACAACACAGTCACGTTCGCCGGCACCGCACCGCTGGCAGTGAAGACGATAGAGGTCAATGGTGTGAGCTATCCCATCACCTGGACGAGCACCACCGCGTGGTCGATCCAGCTCCCGCTGTTCAACGGGCCAAACCCGTTGATCGTTCAGGGCGTGAACAACAGCGGCATCCGCCTGACCAACGCCATCGACACCATCACCGTCACGAACACCGGTTCCGGCGCGCTGCTGGCGGTGTTGATCAACGAATGGATGGCCAACAATGCCGGACCGTTTGGGATCAGCGATCCGGTGGACGGGTTGTTCCAGGACTGGTTCGAACTGTTCAACCCAAACACGAACGCGGTGAACCTCGCGGGCTTTTACCTCACCGATAATCTCAACCAGCCGTCAAAGTGGCAGGTGCCGCTCGGAACTGTGATCGCACCTAGAAGTTTCCTGCTCGTCTGGGCCGACAACGAACCGGAGCAGAACGTCGCTTACGTTACCAACGGCCACCTGCACGCCGGGTTTCAGCTCAATAGCGGAGGCGAAGTGATCGCGCTCTTCTCGCCGGGACTGGTCGCCCAGCACGCCGTCGTCTTCGGCGCACAAACGCAGAACGTCAGCCAGGGTCTCTTCCCCGATGGAAACACGAACAACGTTTACTCGATGACCAACTGGACGCCACGCACAGCCAACACACTCTCGGGCCCGCAAATCTTCCGCGTGATCTCCTTCACGGGTGGCGTCACCACGCTGGAATGCGACACGATTCCCGGACGAAACTACGCCGTGGAGTTCAAGGATAACCTCGGCGACGCCGCGTGGCAGCCGCTGGGCGATCCGCGCCCCGCCGTCGGCGCGACGCTGACGGTCACAGACAATTCAGTGACGGGCTCGCAACGCTTCTACCGCATCAAGCGACTGGATTGAAACGAACCTGTTTCTACTCGCCTTTCCGAACGCTCTCGGACAGCAATAGTCATCCTATGAAACGCGAGTTATCGGCAACACCATCGAACGGAGCAGCGCGTGTCACGTTCGCTTTACGCCGCCCCGGCCTCCCCTGCTCTGTCCGCAATGCGATGGCGGGCGCGCTCCTGATTTTCGCCGCCGCTTTGTCGGTAACGGACCTGAGCGCCGCCACCAGCGACTTCGCGCGCGACGTCGAATCGATCCTGGTCAAGCGCTGCTCGGAATGTCATGGCGCCGATGCGCAGAAATCCAAGCTGCGGCTCGACTCCCGAACCGCCGCGTTGCAGGCCGGCAAGTCAGGCCATCCCGCTCTGGTGCCCGGCCGACCGGAGGAGAGCGAGCTTTTCAAACGCATCACCTCCACCGACCCGGACGACGTCATGCCGCCGAAGGGCGCGCGGTTAACGGAACAGGAAGTCGCGAACATCCGACGCTGGATTCAAGAGGGAGCCATCTGGCCGGAGCTGGATATCCGCCGGCACTGGGCCTTCGTGAAGCCGACCCGGCCAACACCGCCCGCCGTTTCCCGGACCGACTGGACGCGAAACGAAGTCGATCGCTTCGTGCTCGCGCGTCTGGAGAAAGCAGCGCTGGCGCCACAGGTCGAAGCAGATCGTTACACGCTCGCGCGCCGGCTCAGTCTGGATCTCACCGGATTACCACCCACCTGGGATGAGGTGCAGGCGTTCGTGAAGGACACTTCACCGAACGCTTACGAGAAGCTGGTGGATCGCCTGCTCGCGTCGCCACATTACGGCGAACACATGGCGCGCGGCTGGCTGGATCTCGCGCGCTACGCAGACTCCAACGGTTACCAGGTCGATCTCGCCCGCTCCATCTGGCCCTACCGCGAATGGGTCATCAACGCCTACAATCGCAACCAGCCCTTCGACCAGTTCACCATCGATCAACTCGCCGGAGATTTGCTGCCGAACCCGACGCTGGAACAGAAGATCGCCACGGGCTTCAACCGCAACACCAAGATCAACGACGAAGGCGGCGGCGACGCCGAGGAGTATCGCGTGAAGGCGGTGAAGGATCGGGTTGCCACCGTCGGCACCGCTTGGCTCGGGCTCACCTTGAACTGCGCGGAGTGCCACACGCACAAGTATGATCCGATCTCCCACGATGAGTATTACCAGTTCTACGCGTTCTTCAACAACACGACCGACGGCGGCAATTACAACCCTGCGCCCATCGTCGAAGTGCAGCCGCCTGATCTGACCGAATCGTTCAGCTACGTGAGCAACAGCCTCGACCGGGTGAAGCGTGAACTGGTGGAAGCGGAGCGGAACCTGCCCGCCAGACAAAAGGAGTGGGAAAGACTGTTCACCAAAAAGGGCGATGTCTGGCGCGTGCTCAACCTGACCAACACCTTCTCCAACGGCGGCTCGGTCTACACCAATCTGTCGGACGGCTCGGTTCTCGGCACCGGGGTGAAACCTGTCTACGACACCATCACAGTGGACGCCGACACCGATCTCACCGGCATCACCGCA
>CAMCCU010000136.1 GCA_945872975.1 Pedosphaera parvula Ellin514 | reverse complement strand
AAAATAGGGAGCCTCCCGATAGACACGCCGCGCGCCTTTCTGTCATAGCAAGCGCGATCCAGAAGCTTACTTGGTTCAAATATTGTAAAGCTCTGGATTTTTGAAACCGCCATCACATGGATTCTTTATTTATCCGGAGTTTGCTTTTGCTGTCGTTGCTCGTGGCGTTCCCGGCACACGCCCAGTGGAAGCATGTATAATGCGCATTGCTTTGGGCGTGAGTCAACGGGAGGGGAAGCACGCAAAACTAGTCGTTTTTCTTGAGATTGGGTGAAGCAACAGAGACAAAGAACTTTTATTGAATCCCATTCATTGCCAACGTCCTAGGCGGATTAGCCCAGCCCATTCTGGATGAATACGATTATCTCCAATCGAAGCATCGCGCGGCGGCTTCAGCTTTCGGTCGGACTGGCCGCCGCAGTTGTGTTCGGCTGCACGGCTTGGTTCCACTACCGCACCGCCCGGACGGAGATCGAGAGGCAGACCAACGTCAAAGCCATGACGGAGATCCGTGGATCCGCCAGCAAATTGGATGACTTTATCGCCCGCATCGGCATGGTTCCCCGCACCACGGCCGGCCGGCAGAGGGCGATTGGCCGCGAACCAGATCCTGGCATCATCCCCTATCTCCGGGAAGTCCTCGCGCAAGTGCCGGAGCAGGAGATTTATGGAGCCTATATCGCGTTCGAGGGCAAGGACTGGCGGGTGGTGGACTCGATGCCATGGGTAGACCGCAAGAGCTGGCCCAATCGGGCGCAAGTCAAGTATGACTACCATGACCCGCAGCAGGAATGGTATAACGGGGCCAAAACTACCAAGGCATTCTACGTTAGTGAACCCTACTTCGATGCCGGCGGATCAGACATTACCATGATCAGCCTAACGGCGCCGATTTTTGACAGCGCTTCCAATTTTGTCGGTGTGGCGGGAGCGGACCTCTCGCTTGGTCGAATCCGGGAAATGGTGCTGGCCGCTCGGTTTAGCGGAGCCACGGAAGGAGAGAACGCGAGGACGAACGAGTTCTCCTACCTTGTGAGCCGCGCCGGCAAGATCATCGTGCATCCCAAAGAGTCGCTCATGCTGCGCCCGGACTTTGTGGGCGCCGAACTCACGACTTTGCCAGAAGGAAGAATTGTGGCAGCGAGCGCCGAGGGCTCCGCCGCGGTGGCCGTCGGCGCGGAACGCCGGCTCCTCTATTGGGCCACTTCGCCAACATCGGGCCTCAAGGTCGTCCTTAACATCTCCTCGGATGCTGTGCTTGCTCCCATCCGTCAGGTCACCTTGCACGGGGCGCTGGCGAGCCTTGCGGGGCTGGCGGTTTTGCTGGTCATTGTGTCTCTCATCGCCCGCCACCTGGCGGAGCCGCTCCGAAACCTGACGCAAAGCACCATTACCATTGAACAGGGGAGCTTTCGCGAGGAGATGCTGGGTGGCCTGGCGTGGCGCACAGATGAAATCGGTGAGCTGGCGAGGGGCTTCCAAAAGATGGCGCGTGAGATCGGGAACCGCGGGCAAAGCCTTGCGGAATTGAATCAAAACCTGGAGCGCACGGTGGGCGAACGGACCACCCAACTCGTCGCGCGCGCGGCCGAATTGGAGAAACTGACGCGGCAATCGCAGGATCGAGTCGCGCTGGAGTCAAACCTATCCGCGTTAAACACGAGTTTGCGTGGGAATCTGACCGCCGCTCAAGTTGCGGCGCGCGGATTGGAGGAGACGATCAAGTTCCTCGGGGCGCCGGCGGGGGCATTGTTTGTCCTTGGCGATAATTCCAATTTTCATCGTCTGGCAACGCACGCTTATCCTGACGAGGCCGGCCTGCAAAAATCATTCGCCATGGGGAAAGGAATCGTCGGCCAGGCTGCCCAGTCCCAGATCCCCATCACCAGCGATCCATGGGAGGGCGGAATGCGCGTGCACTTTGGTTTTGGGCAGGTGGCCCCGACGAAGGTAATGGCTTACCCCCTGCTTGCGAACAATGCCTCGGCCGGCGTTTTGGAGGTCTGCCTATTCCAGGAATTATCCGGGACTCAAACCCTCTGGTTGGAGAAAGCTTCCGAGACAATTGCGAACGCGCTGCGCTTTGCGTTGGAAAGCGAGGAGCGGCGGCAGGCGGAGGAACAAATTCGCCTCATTCTCGAGTCAACCATGGAGGGTCTATTTGGCGTGGATACCGCCGGGCGAATCACTTTCGTGAATCCCGCCGCCTGTCGGATGCTGGGCTTCACGGCTGATGAGCTGATTGGCCAGCCGGCCCATGAAACAATCCAGCATCACCGCCCGGATGGCAGCGACTATCCGCGTGAAGATTGCCCGATGTTTGCCGCCGTCACCCGCGGCGAAACAAGCCGCATCGACAACGAGTTTCATTTCCGGAAGGACGGGACGGGGTTTCCGACCGAATACGGCGTCACCCCGATTCGAAAGGGCGATACGATCGTCGGCGCCGTCTCCAGTTTCAGCGATATCACCGCCCGCAAGCGCGCGGAACAGGAGCTGGCCAACCGGCTCACTTTTCAGCGCGCGCTGATCGAGACAATCCCCTACCCAATGTTCATCAAAGATGCAGAGGGCCGTTACGTCAGCTGCAACAGGGCATACGAGCAGGCGTTGGGGACGGCCAGCAGTTTGCTCAAGGGCAAGACAAGCCTGGAGGCAGACTACATGCCAGAGGCGGAGCGGCGGAAGTGCCACGAAGACGTCATGGATATCATCCAGACCGCAAGCCGTCGCAGCTATGAAATGCCCATTCAATACGCCGACGGTTTGACCCATTTCATCTTGTTTACGCTGGACGGCTTCAAGCTTGTGGACGGCAATCCCGGCGGGGCCATTGGCTTGATGGTGGACATCAGCGACCAGAAACGGGCCGCCGGGGAGTTGCGCGCCGCCAAAGCGAAGGCCGAGGAAGCCACGCAGATGAAGTCAATGTTTTTGGCGAACATGAGCCACGAAATCCGCACGCCGATGAACGCGATCATCGGCCTGTCGCATCTGGCGCTCAAGACCCAGCTCACACCAAAACAGCGCGACTACCTGGGGAAGGTTCACAACGCGGGCACCTCCCTGCTCGCCATCATCAACGACATCCTGGACTTTTCCAAGATCGAGGCGGGCAAGCTCGACATGGAAACCACGCACTTCCGCCTCGACGAGGTGATCACATCGGTGACCACGCTCACGGCGCAGAAGGCGCACGAAAAAGGATTGGAGTTCCTGGCCCGCATTTCGCCCAACATCCCGGAGGGCTTGCTGGGTGACCCGCTGCGTCTTGGCCAGATCCTGACCAACTTCGTCAACAACGCAGTGAAGTTCACCGAGCGCGGAGAGATACGCATCACCATCGAGCAGGTCGAGAGAGTTGGAGAAAAGGTGCAACTGAAGTTTGCCGTGCGCGACACCGGGATCGGCATGACCGAGCAGCAGTCCGCCAAGCTGTTCCAGCCGTTCACCCAGGCCGACATGTCCACCACCCGCAAACACGGAGGCACGGGGCTCGGCCTGACGATCTGCCGGAAGCTTGTGGACCTGATGGGCGGGCAAACCTGGCTTGAAAGCGAGGCGGGGGTGGGCAGCACATTCTATTTCACAATCTGGCTTGGCGTGGACCCAGCGGCCGGACCCCGCAAGGTGGTTCCGGAAAAACTGAACCGCCTCAATGTTCTGGTAGTGGACGACAACCCGACGGCGCAGGAGATTTTGCAGGAGCCCTTGAGCAATCTGACGGCCCGCGTGGATGTGGTTGACTCCGGAAAGGGTGCGATCGCCGCCATCCAGAAGTGCGATGCAAGCGATCCGTATGACGTCGTTTTCATGGACTGGCGCATGCCCGGCATGGATGGCCTGGAGGCGATCCGCCATATTAAGGCGGACGAAACGTTGAAGCATCCACCGCACATCGTGCTGGTCACCGCGTTTGGCCGTGAAGAGGTGCGCGAGGAGGCCGAACTGCTGCAACTCGATGGATTCCTCGTCAAACCCGTCACCAAATCCATGCTGGTGGATACCTTGGTGAGCATTTTTTCCGAAGCCAGCAATGTGGCTGAAATCACCGCCGGGAGCGAGCAATCGACCCCTCTGCGCGGCGCGCGCATTCTTCTGACTGAGGACAACGAGATCAACCAGCAGATCGCCATCGAGTTGCTGGAGGGCGCAGGCGCAACGGTGACGGTGGCCAGCAACGGACGTCTCGCGGTCGAGATTCTGTTCAACGGCACGGAGCCGGCGCCGTTCGACGTGGTGTTGATGGATCTGCAGATGCCGGAAATGGACGGACATCAGGCGACGGCGAAAATCCGGGGGGAACAAAGATTTGACTCTCTGCCGATCATCGCCATGACGGCACATGCCACGATGGAGGAACGCCAGCGATGCCTTGCCTCCGGCATGAATGATCACATCTCTAAACCCATCGACCCGGAGAATTTGTTCAAGACGGTGGCAAAGTTTTGCCGCCTTGTAGAGTCAGAGTCCCCTGCCTCCGCAGCTCCGCACCCCGACCTGACCCGGGTGGTGAAGGAAAGCGCCGCCCATCCAGCCCCCTCTCCCGCTGCAAGCAAGCCGAAGGATCCTGCGGCCGCGCCGGACTCAATACCGGAAGTCGCAGGTCTCGACACTCGGGAGGGCCTCGCACGGGTGGCGGGCAACCGCAAGTTATACGTCAAATTACTCAGGCAATTTATGACCCAGCAAGGTTCGGCGGTTTTGGAAATCTCCAACGCGATGGCCAAGGACGACACCGCGCTCGCAGAGCGCCTGGCACACACCCTCCGGGGCGTGGCAGGCAACCTCGGCGCGAACTCGTTGCAAAACGCCGCCGGCCAGTTGGAGAAAAAGATCCGCGCCCATGCCGCACCTGCAGAGGTGGACTCAGCGGCGCTGCAGGTCACGGAACTGTTGGACCCTTTTATTGCCAGTTTGAAAGCCCAACTTGAGTTGACCACAGCCCCTGTGAGCGCACTGGCGACAGCGACCGTGGCCGACCCGGCCCAATCCCGTGAAGCAGCGGCTCAATTGACCCGGCTGCTTTCCGAGTTCGATTCAGGAGCGGCGGATTTTATGGAAACGAACAGCGCAGCGTTGTGTCCGCTTTTCAGCGGGGATAGGTGGACCGAATTCGAAAAACTGGTTCAAGGTTATGCGTTTTCCGATGCCCAGGCCCTGCTGGAGGCGGCGTTGAAAACTCTCTCCTGATCATGAAGAAGAATTCTGATTTCCGGATTCTGGTTGTGGATGACGCGCCCGCCAACATCCAGACGCTGTCAGCCTCTTTGAAGGAAAAGGGTTACCAGATCAGCGTGGCGATCAATGGCAAGCAGGCATTGGAGCTGATGGCCCGGCTGCGGCCCGATTTGGTCCTGCTGGATGTCATCATGCCGGAGCTGGACGGATTCGCTGTGCTCAAGCAGATGAAGGCAAACGGCGAGATGAAGCATGTCCCGGTGATCATGATTTCGGCGCTGGACGAAATGGACGGCGTCATCCGGTGCATTGAAATGGGCGCAGAGGATTACCTGCACAAGCCATTTAATCCCACCCTGCTCCACGCGCGCATCGGCGCCTGCCTTGAGAAAAAATCGCTGCGCGACATGGAGCATGAGCACCTTCGGATCATCAAGGAAACGCAGCGACGCCTGGAGAGCGAGCTGGCAGAGGCGGCCCATTACGTGCGTTCCATCCTGCCGCCACCAACTGACACCCCCCTGTGCATCGACTGGAAATACCAGCCCTCGACCGAGCTGGGAGGCGATGCCTTCGGGTATCACTGGGTGGATCCAGAGCACTTCGCTGTCTATCTGCTGGACGTGTGCGGTCATGGCGTGGGCGCATCGCTCCTCTCCGTCACGGCCATCAACGTGATACGCTCCGGAGCGCTTCCAAACACGGATTTCCGAGACCCGGGAGCCGTGCTGTCCGCCCTCAACCGCGCCTTCCCGATGGAGCGGCAGAACGACATGTATTTCACCATCTGGTATGGGGTTTTTCACGCTCCCAGCCGGATGCTCCGTTACTCCAGCGGCGGCCATCCCCCGGCCTTGCTGCTCAGCAACGGCCAAGCGCCAATCGAGCGGCTGAGGACGCCGGGCCTGATTGTTGGGGTGACGGAAGACGTTGCCTACGAGACCCAATCAATTCTCGTTGGTCCCGGCGCTCAGTTGATCGTGTTGTGTGACGGCTGTTACGAGATCAAGGATTCATTGGGGCAGGTGATGGACTTCGAAACGTTCGAGAGGTTCATGCAGGAGAACGGAACGAGACCAGACGGGCTGGAGCTCCTCCACTCGTGGGTGCGGGCCAAGCACGGTGACGGTCCGCTGGACGATGATTTTTCCATTGTCCGCGTCCGATTTTGACCATGGGCCACAGCTACACATTTGAATTGATCAACAGCTTTGAGGCGATTCCAGCAGCGACGGAGGGTTTGTCGCGGTGGTTGGAGGCGGAGCAGGTGCCTCCGGCGGCAGCCTACCTCGCCACGCTCGCGCTCGAGGAGCTTGTGACCAATTGCATCAAATATGGCTATGATGACCAGGCCGAGCACCTCATCGAGGTGACGATGAGTATCACTGAATCCGAGTTGGTGATGGTTTTCACGGATGACGGACATTCGTTCAATCCGCTCGAATTGCCCGAGCCCGACACAAGCTTGCCCATCGAAGACCGGGCGGTCGGCGGTTTGGGGATTCACATGCTGCGTAAAATGTCTGACCGGATGGAATATGTTTACTCGGGTGGCAAGAACCGAATCACGCTCCGCAAGTCGTTTGGCGCGCAAATCTAGCTGGATTCCTTTCCTTGCCCCACCAAATCCTCAATTCACAGCCCAATCAAAAAAATGAGCACTCTCACAATCACCCGCCACCAGAAAGCCAACTCCGCCGGCCAGAGCGAAGTCACGTTCGCCCTCGACGGCCACCTGGACAATTTCACCGTGGCCAGCCTCGAGTTGGAACTCCGACCCACGCTGGCAGCCCATTCCGGCCAGCTCATATTCGATCTCGCAGGGCTGAAGTTTGTGACCAGCGCCGGCATTCGCTTGTTCTTCATGGCGATGAAACAGCGGAAGCAACATGGCGGGCATCTCTTGCTTGTCCATTTGCAGCCGCAAATCCAGGAGGTCTTCGATATCATGGGCAAGCTCCCGGAAATGCGCGTGTTCAAGGACAAGGCCAGCCTGGATGCCTACCTGTTGCTTGGTGACGAAGATGGCGCACCGTTTGCATTCGCCAATGATGCCGAACTGGATGTTTACCTCAGCGCCCGCCAGCGCAGTTACCCGCAGCCGGAACCTCCTGCCGACAAAGGCCCGCAGCAATCGTAAAATACTTCCGAGAATTCCAAGCCGCTTCCTCCTTACTCAACCAATCAACTGACAAATAAACTATGAGCACACTCAGCATCGGCCTTCGCCAGAAAACCACCGCCCTCGGTCAGAATGAAGCCACCATCACGCTCGAGGGCAACCTCGACAATTCGACTGTCGCAAATCTCGAAGCGAAATTGCTGCCCACGCTCGCCGCCAAGCCCTCGCAATTGATCCTCGACCTCGCCGCGCTCAAATTCGTGAGCAGCGCTGGCATCCGCCTGTTCTTCATTGCGACGAAACAGCAGAAACAGAACGGCGGACAAGTGTCATTCGTGAATTTGCAGCCGCAGATCAAGGAAGTGTTCGCCATCATGGGCAGCATTCCTGACATGCGGATTTTCAAAGATCAGGCTGAACTGGACGCCTACCTGCTCACCCGGCAGAAAACACATCTGCAATAAATCGTGTGCCCGCGGCTTCGTGGCCGCGGATCTACACGAGTAAGAAAATCCCGGAACCAGCCAACAATGCAGGAAACCATTAAACGCCTTTTGCTTGGCGTGATTCTGATCGCGCTGGCGGCGGGCGTGTTGATCTACACGGATCGCAGCTCGCGCAACCGCGTGAAACGCTCCTTGGGCGACCACGCCGCAAAAGTATTTCGCGTGGCACTCGTCCAACATGCGTCGCTCCCCGTCTTGGAGGATGGCGCGAAAGGCATGCTGGAAGCGCTCGCGGCGCGGGGTTATATCGATGGCGGACGCATCCAGCTCCGCCGCTTCAACGCCGAGGCGGACATCGGCACGGCCAACGCCATCGCCAAGGAGGTCACCAGCGGCGCGTATGATTTCATTCTCACCGTCAGCACGGTGTCGCTGCAAACCGTCGCCAATGCCAACAAGTTCGGCAGCCGCACGCCGCACGTGTTCGGCCTCGTGACCGACCCTTACGGCGCGGGGATCGGCATCGAAGCCACGAATCACGCCATTCATCCGCCCTACCTGACCGGCTATGGCTGCCTCCAACCCGTCGAAAGCCTGTTCCGCACCGCGCGCGAAATGCGGCCCGAACTCAAATCTGTGGGCCTCGTCTGGAATCCTGCCGAGGCCAACTCGCTCGCGCAAACGAAGATTGCCCGCAAGGTTTGCGCGTCCATGGGCATCAACCTCGTCGAAGCCAACGCGGAAAACAGCACCTCCGCGCTCGAAGCCGCCAACTCGCTCATCGCCCGCAACGTCGAGGCCATCTGGATCAGCGGCGACGTGACGGTTTCGTTGGCGAGTGATCTCATTCTGAGCGCCGCGCGTCGCGCTCAAATCCCAGTGTTCACCTCGCTGCCGCCGGGCATCACCCGTGGCACGCTCTTCGACCTCGGCTCGGATTACATGGAGGTAGGTCGGCACGTTGGCCAGCTTGCCGCCGACGTTTTGGACGGAAAAACCCCCGCCGACATCCCGGTTGAGAATTTCGTGCCCGAAGTTTTTTTATTCAATGACACCATCCCCGCATCGCTGAAAGACCGCTGGACGATCCCCGATTCCGTCCGCAAACGCGCGCACGGCTGGATCACCGCCACCTCGACAAATATGCCCGTGTTCAAAGCCGCGGCAAAAGCACCCTCGCTCAAGGCCGTGCCGGGTCATATTTACAAAATCGGCCTCGCCTATTTCGCGCCCGAGGCGGGCTGTGATTCGTGCATCAAGGGCATTTTCGACGGTTTGCGTGAGTTAGGTTTTGAAAGCGGCAAGAATCTGGAAGTGCGCCGCTCCCACGCCCAGGGCGAGATTGCGAATATCCCTTCGATGATCCAAAACTTTGACGCCTCGGATGTGGACGTGATTGTGCCCATGAGCACGCCCGTCATTAGCAGCGCGTGCGGTTTCGCCAAACGCAAGCCCGTCGTCTTCACCTACTGCTCTGATCCCGTGGCCGCTGGTGCCGGCAACTCATTCACAAACCATCTCCCCCATGTGACCGGCGTCGGCTCGTTTCCGCCTGTGCAGGAAATGGTCGAATTCATTCGCAACGTGTTGCCTGACGCAAAAACTATCGGCACCATTTACAACGCCTCCGAAGCCAATTCCGTAAAGGTGATCTCGGTCGCGCGCGCACTGTTCACTGCGGCTGGGCTCAAGCTCGAAGAGGTCACCGTGGCTTCCTCCTCCGACGTGCTGCAAGCCGCCCAGGCGCTCGTCAGTCGTCGCATCGACGCAATTTACATCGGGGGCGACAACACCGTGGTCCAGGGCTTCGACGCTGTAGTCAAGGTGGCTCGCGATGCCAAGTTGCCGCTCCTGGTGGATGACCCGGACGCCGCCAAGCGCGGGGCGTTGGCCTGCGTGGGGCTGGGTTATTACAAGGCGGGATTTGCCATCGCCAAGCCGCTTGCGCGCGTCCTGCTCGGCGAAAGCCCGGCGGCCATCCCCATCGTGAACGTCGCCGACAAAGTCATCTGGCTCGACCTGCCGCAGGCGGAAAAGTTGGGAGTGAAATTCCCGGCGGACGCTCTGAAGGAAGCCGCGCGCGGCGCGACGACCAACGCGGCGACCAAACCGCCTGTTCAACACCCGCCGCTCGCGCACAAGGCGAAGCTCGAATTGATCGAATATATCGAGACGCCCAACGTGGAGATCAACCGCGAGGGGCTGCTCGCTGGATTTGAGAAGGCTGGATTGAAACGCGGACGCGACTTTGATCTGCGCGTCAGCAACGCGTCGGGCGACATGGCCACGCTGAACACCATGGTGGATTCCGCCCTTGCCGACGGCGCGGATATTCTGCTCACCTCCACCACCCCCGCCTTGCAGGCCGCACTGCGCCGCGCCAATTCGGTCAGGATTGTTTTTACGCTCGTCGCCAACCCGATGCTGGCGGGCGCGGGCAAATCCGCCACCGACCATCTGCCGCTCGTCACCGGTGCCTACATCCCCGCACCGCACGAGGAAGGCTTGCAGGCCCTGCGCCGATGCCTGCCCAAGGTGAAACGCATCGGCACGTTGTTTGCCCCGGCGGAGGTGAACTCGGTTTATTACAAGGAAGAGCTGGTTAAAATTGCCACGCGGATGGGCATCGAGGTCGAAGCCATCGGTGTGAGCAGCAGCGGCGAAGTGGCCGATGCCGCGCTCGCGTTGTGCGGGCGAAACATTGACGCCATTTGCCAGATTTCCGACAACCTCACCGGAGCGAGTTTCGCGAGCATCACCCAGGCTGCGAAGCGTTACCGCCTCCCGATGGTCAGCTTTGCGCAGGGTCAGGGGTCGTTCATGAGTGTCTCGCGGGATTTCTTCGACGGGGGCGTCGCCTCGGCGGAAATCGCGGTGCGCATACTGCGTGGCGAATCGCCCGCGAACATCCCGTTCCAGCTCGTTGAGAAACTGAAATACACATTCAATCCGGACGCCGCCGCGCAAGTCGGCGTGGTCATCCCGAAGGAATTGCTGAGCCGTGGCGAATCAGTGAAATAAAACGCAATCATGGAAATCACTCAACACCCTGGTGATGGACGGCTCGAATTGCAGCTCAAGGGCCGGATGGATGCCAACTGGGCCGACCATGTCGGCAGCGCCATCGAGTTGTCCATCCGCGCCGGGCAGCATCACATCGACCTTGACCTCGCACAGGTGGATTACATCAGCTCGGCGGGCATCCGCGTGCTGCTGAAATATTTCAAACAACTCAAATCCGTGCGCGGGGCGCTCCGAGTCGTGCGAGTGACCGACGCCGTCCTCTCCGTGCTGCAACTCTCCGGCATCGCCACCATGCTTCTGGCCGCGCCGCAACCGGCGCAGGAGCAAAACCATGAAAGCAGCCCAAGTGGAGCAACGGCGCCAAAGCCACGCCCGGCCACCGCTGAAACACGCCAGTCAACACAATCCCATGGCGAAGCGCACCGGTGGGAACGAAACGGAGTGACTTTCGAAGCCCATGAACTTTCAGGCAGTTGCACGCTCGATTGCCAGTTGCACGGCCGCCCGGAAAACTTTTCCGGTGGCCAGTTGTCCGCCACCGACAGTCTTCGGGTGCGTTTCGACGCCGACGTTTTCGGCGTTGGACTGGGTGCCTTCGGCAGCGGGCCGGACGACGCGCGCGGACGGTTCGGAGAATTTCTGGCCGTGGCCGGCTCCGCCGTGGCCCAGCCCACCGAT
>CAMCCU010000135.1 GCA_945872975.1 Pedosphaera parvula Ellin514 | reverse complement strand
CGCGCGCAGGACGTGAACCGCGAGATCGCGAAGTACGTGGACGTGATGATCGGCAACGAGGAAGACTTCACCGCGTGCCTCGGCTTCCAGGTCGAAGGCGCGGATGAGCATCTCCTGCACATCGACGTCAGCGCGTTCAAGCGCATGATTGAGACGGCGGTGAAGACGTTCCCGAACTTCAAGGCCACCGCCACCACGCTGCGCGCCGCGCACACCGCGACGATCAACGACTGGGCGGCCATCGCCTGGCACGACGGTAAATTCTTCGAGAGCCGCAAGTATCCCGATTTGGAAATCCTCGACCGCGTCGGCGGCGGTGACAGCTTCGCCTCTGGCTTCATCTACGGCCTGATGACCACGGGCGACGCGCAGAAGGCGGTCGAATACGGCGCGGCCCACGGCGCTCTGGCGATGACCACGCCCGGCGATACCTCGATGGCCGACAAGGGCGAAGTCGAGAAGCTCATGAAGGGCGGCGGCGCGCGCGTGCAGCGTTGAACAGTTTATTCCAAGCAGAAGGGCCGCGACTGAAAGAGTCGCGGCCCTTTCGGTTTTTGGGTGGCGGGTCATCGACCCAGCACCCGTGCTGTGTCCGATTGCTTCAGGCAGTTCGGTGCCATTAATCGAGATTTCGAGGGCCTGCGAAGGACGTGTTTCAGGCTCGCCTTGGAAAGGGGAGGGGAGTATGACCTATGCTTCGGTGGAGATATGGAAGAGAAAGAGACAATTCAGAAGTTGAATCATGGGGAAGGCGATGGTTCTTTCGCGGACACTCATTGGAGCGTGGTGCTCGAGGCCAAGGCGGAAGGGTCATCGCAGGCGGCTGAGGCCACGGAGAAGCTGTGCCGGACTTACTGGCGTCCGCTCTATGCCTACATCCGCAGACAGGGCCACACTCCGGAAGAAGCCGAGGATCTCACCCAGGAATTCTTCGCCCGGCTGCTGGCGAAGGATTACCTCCAGCATCTCCGGCATCAGGAGGGAAAGTTTCGGTCATTCCTCCTAACCTTTGTGAAGCGCTTCCTCTCGGACGAGCGTGACAAGGCGGGCGCGCAGAAACGCGGGGGTGGAAAGTCCTTCATTTCGCTGGATGACACCTCAGCGGAGGAAACCTACCTGAACGAGCCGCGGAATGATTTGAGTCCCGACCAAATCTTTGATCGTCGTTGGGCACAGACGGTCATGGAACGGGCGTTGACCCGTTTGCGCGAGGAGTATGTGGCCGGGGGCAAGGAGGCGTTGTTCGAGCAGTTGAAGGACATCCAGCCAGGTGAGCACGGTGAATCCTCCTACGCGGCGATCGGCGCACGGTTGGGCCTGGCCGAGGGCACGGTCAAGTCGGCGGTGCACCGACTGCGACAGCGGCACCGTGAGTTGTTACGCAAGGAAATCGCCCGAACGGTGGCGCGGCCGGAGGAGATTGATGACGAGATACGGAACCTGCTCGTGGTGCTCAGCCGGTGAGCGGAAACATTTTTTGCAACCTTTGCCGCGCGTTTCCCCTGAATGAAGTGGACGCTGTCGTGACGGCCAGAACCAGACGCTTTTATGTCAGAAGCCATTCGATGCTCGGAGTGTGGTGCCGGGTTGCCAATCGGCACGCCCAAAGGCCTGTGCCCGAAGTGTGCGTTGCTCGGGGCGCTCGAACTGTCGAACGGCGGCAGCCAAATCCTCCAAACACAGGACATCGCGAGCGTCTCGCCGCCTCGTTCGCCGACGCCCGTCGGCCAGCTCCCGGCATCGAGAATCTTCGGTGATTACGAACTGCTGGAGGAAATCGCCCGAGGCGGGATGGGCGTGGTTTACAAGGCCCGGCAGAAGAGCCTCGACCGGCTGGTCGCGGTGAAGATGCTGTTGTTCGGCGGGAACGCCGGGGCGGATTTCATCCAGCGGTTCCGCATTGAAGCCTCGGCGGCGGCCAGTTTGCAGCATCCGAACATCGTCGCCATCCACGAGGTTGGCGTTCACGGCGGCGAGCATTTCCTGGTGATGGATTTCGTGGAGGGATCGAATCTGGCGCGGCTCGCCAGGGACCAGATCCTCTCGCCGAAGCGTACCGCGCAGTATTTGAAAACCATCGCCGAAGCGATTCACTACGCGCATGAGCACGGCATCCTGCATCGCGACCTCAAGCCATCCAACGTCCTCATCGATGCGTGCGATCAGCCGCGCGTAACGGACTTCGGCCTCGCCAAAGTGTTGACGACGGATTCCCAGCTTTCCACCGACCATGCCCAACTGACCCACACCGGCCACGTCCTCGGTTCGCCGGGCTACATGCCGCCGGAGCAGGCCGGTGGCGCGCGCAACAAGGTCAGTCGGCGCAGCGATGTCTATTCGCTCGGAGCGATGCTCTACCACCTCCTGACGGGCCGTCCGCCGTTTGTTGGCGGCTCGATCTCGGAGACGCTGCAGCAGGTCGAAACGCAGGAGCCGGTCACTCCCCGATTGCTCAATCCTGGCGTGCCGCTCGACCTTGAAACCATCTGCCTGAAGTGTCTGGAGAAAGACCCTGATCGCCGCTACCAGACTTCAAGAGAACTGTCCGAAGAGCTCGGACGCTTCCTCAATGACGAGACGATTCACGCCCGCCCCGTGGGCCGCGTGGAAAAGATTTGGCGTTGGGGACGGCGGAATCCGCTGGCCGCAGCGTTCTTGGGAACAGTCTGCGCCGCGCTGGTCACTTCCCTTTCGCTCCTCTATCTCGTCAATCAGGCGAAGAACAAACAGGTGGAGTTGACGAGCGAGGTGCAAGACGCCAACCGCGAGTTGAGCGCGTCCGCCAAGGTGATTCTGTCCATGACCGAGGAGAGCCTGGACAGCATTTGGGCCAACAAGAACAAGCGCTCCATGGTTCTCAAATCCGAAATCATTGCCGCGCTGGCAGACCCCTCGGGGTCCATCGTGGCCGACACTGCCACGCCTGTGCGCTGGACCAATGGCTTGATCGTGGATGCGATCCCTGGAATGGCGATCCGCAATAGCGCACCTCTGCTTTCTGCATTAGAGAAAGCGACCAGCCAGACCCTTGGCCGGCCAGTGCGCGTGGACGTGAAGCTGTACAAGTTTCAGGAAGATTTCGATGCCGACCTCTCTGCCGGCCTCATTGATTTCGGCCGCATGGGAGCACTGCGTTTCCTGCGAATCAAGCGCAGGACCCCGGAAATTATTCCCCTGGTGATGCCGACCACCTCTTACAAGACCGGAATGCTCTTCACCAGCACAAGAACGGACATCCGCACCGTTGAGGACATCCGAGGCCGAAGCTTCGCCTTTGGCGATACGAACTCCACCGTTAGTTTTTGGGCGCAAATCAAACTGGCGGAATACGGCATCACCGCGACCAATCTTTCGCGCTATGACCAGCTCGATAGCACCTTGGAGTTCGCCGAGGACGTCGCGGAATTGGGCGAGTCCAACGCCGTCAGTCGCATTGGATACCTCCACAGCCACGCGCAGGTGATCAAAGGTGTTCTCAACGGGCTCTATGACGTGGGGGTGGCGATGGAAAAGGCCTTTCGCATTAAAAAACACGAAGGGTTGGTGGCCATTCCCGGAACCCAGTTCCAGAGCAGCCGCGCTGTCATTGTCGCCCGGCCCAAGCTCGACCCGGAACACGCGCAGGCAATCATCAAGGCCATGACTGGCTTCCAGGGCGCCTGGCTGGAATCGCTTCCGGACCGTACAACGTATCAAATCTTCAACCCAGGCACTTTTGCCGTCGAAGATCGATGGCTCGATCAGATCAACACCATGTTCCCGCCAAAACCCAGTCTGCCGCACATTTCGGTGCCAGACTCACCCTAAACTACCAATCCTCCAGCAGGCCATGCAACCTCACCTTCGATTCATCACGCCGACATCGATGCTCCGCGCCATCCTCGGCCTGATGCTGCTTGTGATCAGCGGTGCCTTGTCCACTCGCGACGCCGCAGCCCAGCTCGCCATCACCGAAGTCTTGTCTGCGCCTTCGACGAGCTCAGTTGACGACTTTTGGGAACTGACCAACTTCGGCACCAACAGCATCGATCTGACGTCCTGTTGGTTTCGCGACCGGGGCGGATTCACCAGTGCGGTCAATCTGTCCAACCTCTGGGCCGCGACGCGCGCGGACCAACCAATCATCTACCCCGGTGAATCCATCGTGTTTACCAGACGTGTCACGGGCGTGCTCACCACGCCGGAAGATTTCCGCCACTGGTGGGGCGAAACTCGTTTGCCGCCGGATCTCAAAATCATTTTCTACTCTGGCTTCGGCTTCAGCGCTCAGGGAGATGATGAAGTGATGCTCTGGCAGGTCACCCCTGAACGAACAAATCTGGTTCACCGGGTCGAACTCGTCCCGTCGCTGCCCGGCCGAACGTTTACTTACGATCCGTTGACGGGCGCGATGGACACCTTCAGCGCGGCAGCCGTGGATGTCGCTTTCGTGGCCGCCACGACGGATGATGTCGGCTCGCCTGGATTCACCACCGGGCCGGTACCATTGCGAGTAGTGACCGGGCCTGTCGGCGCGGAGGTGGACGGCGGAGCGCCGTTCACGTTCGCGGTCAAGGCGTATGGGCTGTCGATACCCCAGTATCAATGGTATTTCAATGGTGAACCCATTCCCGATGCAACTGCTCGCACCTTCACGCTGCCTGCGGTGGGAAGTGCCGACGCCGGCCAATACACTGTGGCCCTCGACAATGGATTGGAAAGAATTGTGACCGCGCCCGCCACGATCACGGTCAACACCCAGCCTCGCTGCGTTACGATTGTGCGCCCGCCTGTCGATCTCGAAGTAACCCCTGGACAGACGGCGTTCTTCCGTGTCGAAGTGCGCGGCTATCCGCTCGCGACGTTTCAATGGCAGTTCAACGGCGTGGACATTCCCGGAGCTACTTCGAGCACTTACGCCGTCGCGGGCGCGGACGAAAGCCGCATCGGCACCTATACCGTCCACATCTCCAATCCACTCTGCTCCACCAATGCCAGCGCCCATCTCAACGTTGTTCCCGTTCCAAACTTATGCATCACGGAGGCCATGACGAATCCGAACAATCGCGACGCCCTGAAGCATGATTCCTGGTGGGAACTTACCAACCTCGGCACCAACTCTGTGAACCTGCGGGGCTACCGCTGGGACGATTCTCCACCGTCCCTCGATCGCACCGTTACCGTGACTAATGACATCATCCTTGCACCGGGACAATCTGCCATCTTCGTCTCCTCCATGTCGCCCGAAGCGTTTCGCCGCTGGTGGGGTGAGGAAAACCTGCCCGCCGGCTTGCCGATCATCTCCCATTCCGGCAATGGTCTCTCCGCCACCCTGAGTGGAGATGTCATCTATTTCTGGAACGGCACCGCCACTGCCATCAATGATTGGATCTGCTACGTGGTTTTTTTGTGGCTCGAAGCGGGCAGGAGCCTTTGGTTCGATCCCATCCTCGCGCAATATGGGGAGCCAAGCCTCGAAGGTCAGCGCGGCGGCTTCGCTGCTGCGGAGGGCGGCGACATCGGCTCCCCCGGCTGGACGAGCAACGAGCAGCGCGTGGTGCGCCCGCGCGTCACCAACATTCAGCGCAACCCCGCCAGCGTCTCGGTGACGTGGAAGACCCAGCCCGGACGCACCTACGAACTGCGGCGCAGCAGCACACCCGGAGGCACGAACTGGTCGCTCGTCGCCCGCCTTTCCGCGACCGGCACTTCGCTGAGTGCCACGGACCCCGCCACTGCGGGCGTGGCTCAACGGTTCTACCAGGTCATCCTTGTTCCCTGATCGCCATGCACCCGGCACGACCCATGAACTGTTTGCGACTACCCGGCAGCGGGTGCCGGCGTACGGCGTTTACACTGATCGAACTGCTCGTGGTCATCGCCATCCTGGGCATCCTCGCCGCGCTGCTGCTGCCGGTCTTGAGCCGCGGCATAGACGAAGGCAAGCGAACCGTTTGCACGAACCATCTCCGCCAGTGGGCGCAGGCTCAGATAACGTACGCCGGCGACAACGAGGACACTCTGGCGCGCGAAAGTTTCGAGCCAAACGGAGTCACTCTGAACCTTTGGGCGCAGGTGAGGCATCCCTTTGGTGACGACGTGTGGTACAACGCCCTGCCTGAACAAATTTCGATCCCACCTGCTCGCGATTACTCGCTAAGGGTCGTCAAACCTGATTTCTACGACCGCAACCGGCTGTTCCATTGTCCGGGAGCTCGGTTTCCCAAAGACGAACTCAATGGCCCGGTAGTCCTCTTCTCTCTCGCCATGAACTCCAAGCTGATTCTTGCGCCCCGGGCCACTCTGAAATTGGGCGAAATCCAGCAGACTTCCTCGACGGTGATGTTCCTGGAAAATCGCCTGCCCGATGAGCCGATGGTCGATCCATTCCAGGCACGTGACCAACTCGGCCAACCCAGCGCCTACGCCAACCGTTTCGTCACCCGCCACCGGGGCCGCGGCCAGCTTTCCTTCGCCGATGGCCACGTCGAAGCCAAGGCCGGCTGGGAAGTCGTCACCAACGGCCTCGCCTACTCTCCTCAGTCCTCCGTAATCTGGACCGCCGATCCAAAGCGCAACCCGAACCTCGAGTGAGTTCGAGCCAGGGCGCGCAGACGGTCTTCGTCCGCAGCAAGTAGAACAGGAAGGGGAACTCCGATATCACCACGGCGATTCGGCTATCGCACGGCTGCGACCAGTCGCGCTTCCTCGGGGCACTGTCGGACATGCGCCCGGAGAGGGCTAACTCAACGGATTCCTAAAAGGTGACGGATTTTTAAACCCTCTCGCAACGCGGTAGCCCTCGACGTGGGGATGGGGACGCGCCCCTTCGCTCCACCGCTCCGCCTCCTCACGTCGACTACGACGGAGTTTTGAAAATGCCTTAGGTGTTTCATTTTTCCTGAAACCTTTCCCTCGTTCTTCCCCTGTAATGGGTGACGCCCGACAAGCAACGAGATCAGCGAAGGGCTCACTGGGCGACAAATTGATTTTCCTCCAACGAAACCTGGCGACGGTGGGGGATGCAAAGCAAGAGCCAGGCTAACCAAAAACCAAAGAGCAAACGTATGAATCAAAACCAACCATCCACCCTCCAGCATCTCGCGCGAAAGCTCCGGCTGTTTGCGCTCGCCGCAACCGCCTTTGCTGCCTTGTCCGCGCAGGCGGCGGCACCGGCAAATGACGACATCGCCAACGCCCTAATCATTACTGAACCGCTGCCGTTCACGCATTCGGTCTCAACCACCGACGCAACCGTGGCGTCGGATCCAGTGGGATGTTACGCGGTGACTCACACAGTCTGGTTCTCCTACACGCCCACCACGACCGGCTATGTTGTTGTCGATACCTTCGGCAGTGACTACGACACCGTTTTGGAGATTTTCCACGGTTCCCCTGAGGATCTTTACTCCTACTACGAATGCAGTGACGATACTGGGGACGGTGCCCAGGCAGGTCTGGTGCTTTGGGTGAATGCGGAGGAAACGATCTATATCATGGCTGGCTCCGGGAATGGCTCGCCCGGCGGCAATCTGGTCCTGCACGTGAATCCCCCGCCGACACCTCCGGTCGTGACCATGTCCGTCGTCGAGCCTGTGCAGTTCAATCCGGCCAATGGCGCGGCTCATGTTCGCCTTCGCATCGAGTCGTCCGCACCGTTCACTCCTGCCGTCGCCTTTGCAACCATTATACAACCCAATGGCCGCGGTGACATTGCCGGGACCGAAATCGCTTATGTCTATCAAACAGGCACGTCATTTGAAGTCGCCATTCCTGCCATCTTTAATATTGGAAACGATCGGAGTCACGGCACCGGATTCAAAGGTGGTCCGGCCCGTCTGATTGCTGCTTTCGCCTATTACTATGGGCCAGGCTATTCCTTCTTCGGTCGAGTTCAATTGGATCAAGCGATCAACCTCAAGGCTGCGCCAAGGAAGTAGTGCCATTTCACAACCAAACACCAACCAAACCCGGTTTCACCATCAACAGCCAGTAACAACAAAACAACATTGTGAAAACCACTCGTAAAATACGCACAGTCCTCGCCGTCGTCATCGCCCTGCAACTCCTCGCCGCCGGCGTGGCTCAAGCCTCGCATCTGCCGCTTCTCTTCAAGGGCTACTACGCAGTCACCAACTCCGTCTTCGTCGATCCTGCGGACTCGGCGTATCTGCAAATCCGCGTGGGCGGCTCAGGCGCGGCGTCGCAAATCGGCCGGTTCACCATCTCGACCACCGACCAGCGCCTCGACTTCGCCACCGGCCTCCAGACCGGGACGATCAACATGGAAGATTCCGACGGCAACAAGCTCACGGGCATCTACTCCGGGCCTTCCGCGCAGCAACCGGACGGGCGCGTCACGTTCGGCGGGCAGATCGTCTTTCACGGCGGCACCGGGCCTTTCGTCAACGTCAGCGGCAGCGTGAAGGTTGATGGCTGGGCGCGCGTGAATCCCGAGACCGGCACCGGCATTGGGCTCGTCACCTTCAGCGGTTGGCTGCGCGGCGCCGAGGTGGAACCCTCGAAATACTTCAGCCTAGTCGAATCCATCGACGGTCGCGTGGACAACCCGAACTTCACCGCGGTCGGCGAAGGATTCGCCACCCGCATCGGGAAGTTCCGCGATGAAAACGCCACCATCATCAGCCCTCTCAACGGCTTCGTCGGGATCGTCGATGGCAAGTTCACCGCCATCTACGCGTTTGATTCCGTCTGGACCACGCCCCCCGGTGACGAACTGCACCTGACCGCGGTAGAGACCGTGAGCTTTGCAACCATCATGCTGCCAGACGGCAACCCGGTGCCCGACATCACCCAGCCGAGTCGGGCGAAGCTGTATCAGACGATTCTGGGCGGCACCGGACGTTTCGCAGGAGCTGAAGGCGTCGTTTTCGGCAACGCGCTGTTCACCCCCACAGGCACTGACGAAACCGGCGCGCTGATCATTGACGGCAAATTGTCCGGGATCGGTGCGCTTACCCCTCGCCGCTAATCCGCACTGACCGCAGCTACTCCATCGTCACGTCCGCGAGGGTGTGGCGATGGAGTTTTTCTTTGCACGTTGCATCACATCCATCACTGCCATTATTGAGTTGAGCCGCTCGCTTAAAAGTTTTCTGCAACCTTTCGCACCGTTTTCCCCTGTAGTGAGTGAACGCCGGAGTGGAAACAAATTCCAACGACGGCACAACCAAAACACAAACACAGAACCAAGTATGAAAACTCTCGTCAGCGGGTCACAAGAATTGGCTCGCCTCACCAAATACGCAGGAACATCAAAGGCATTGAGACGCTCCGTCTGGCTCTCGGCCACACTTGCAGCGGTCTGTCTTTCGACCGTCATCCAGGCGGCGACCTTCGATGTTCATCTGACGCCGAGAAAATTCACGCTCTACGACGACCCATACAACGGAAACCAAATCAAGGTCGGCGGGTTCTCCGGCCTCTATCCGGCCCCCGGCAAACACGATACCTTCTACGCCATCACCGACCGTGGTACGACGACTGATTTCGTCGATGCCGCCAAAAAGACCTACAAAACCTGGCTGGTGCCAGGCTTCGGTCCCAACATCATCACCCTGCGCCTGTCGCCGAGTGGCAAAGCTTTTATCGAAACCATCACGCCGCTCACGCGACCGGATGGGGCGATCATCACGGGTTTACCCACGACCAAACCGGCGACTGACGTGCCCTACGACGTGAATCTGAATGTGCTGCCCTTCGACGAGGATTCCCTGGATGCGGAAGGCCTGACCATAGATCCGTGGGGCAACTTCTGGGTATGCGATGAATACAAGCCCAGCGTGGCCATGGTCGCGCCGAACGGCCAGGTGCAGATGCGCCTCGTGCCGGCTGGAACTCTGACCGGAGCGGAAGTGGTGCCCACCTACGCTGTGCTCCCCGGCGTGCTGGCCAAGCGCCGCAACAACCGCGGCTTCGAAGGAATCGCCGCTTCGGCGGATGGCATGCTCTACGCGATTGTCCAACGTCCGTTGAACAATCCGAATCGCACCGCTGCCGACGCGAACGGCAATGCGCGACTCGTGGCAATCAACCTTAATTCACTGCTTAACGCCGGATCTGAACCGCTGGTGCGCCAGTATCTGTACCAGATGCCGCCGACCAACGGCAGTGTGACCGTGAGCGACCTGTTCTCCACCGGCCCCGGTCGGCTGCTCGTGCCCGAACGGTTCACGGACAAATTATTTGAGGTGAACGTGGCATTAGCGACGGACCTCACGCCGCTGGAAGATCCGGTGACGGGCAAGTTGATCTCCGACCCGACCAAGACCATCGAGCAACTCAACCCAGCAGGTCTGGCGGCCAACAGTATCGTGCCGGTGACCAAGACGGTGGTAATCGATTCGCTCACGGCCATCGACCCATTGCTCGAAAAAGTGGAAGGCGTCTGCGTGGTGGGCGGCAATATCGTTCTCACCTACGACAACGACTTCAACGTGGGGGAAACCGCCAGCACTCCAGCTAATCCGAATCCGGACGGGCCTCTCGTGCAGTTGGAACTGATCGGGGCTAACTATCCGAAGATCTTCGTCGTCCCGTTGCCTTGAGGTGTTGGGGGAGTTCCGCGGCGAGTGGAGTTGAACGTCGTGGTACAAAAAATAGCCACTGCCGAAAGGTCGGCAGTGGCTTTCTCTTTTGAAGGGAGTTGCCTTACGGCAAATCAGTGTAGCCCATCAGGAAGCGGTCGCATTCGCGGGCGGCGCCGCGTCCTTCGTTGAAGGCCCAGACGACGAGGCTTTGTCCACGGCGACAATCGCCGGCGGCGAAGACCTTCGGGATGCTCGTCGTGTATTTGCCGTGCTCGGCCTTCACGTTCGAGCGCGGATCGCGTTCGACGTTGAGCGATTCGAGCAGCGGCTGATCCGGCCCGAGGAAACCCATCGCCAGCAGCACGAGTTGGGCGGGGACGACGCGTTCGGTGCCGGGAACGTCCTTCGGGACGAACTGACCTTTGTCGTTCTTGCTCCATTCGATCTGTACGAGATGCACAGCCTTCACGTTGCCATTCTCGTCGCTCTCGAACTTCTTCGCGGTGGTGAGATAGACGCGAGGATCTGCGCCGAAGGCGGCAGCGGCCTCTTCCTGACCGTAGTCCATTTTGTAAGTCTTCGGCCATTCGGGCCACGGATTATCCTTCGCGCGTTCCAGCGGTGGCTTCGGCAGAATCTCAACTTGAATCAGGCTCTTACACCCGTGGCGCATTGAGGTGCCGACGCAGTCGGTGCCGGTGTCGCCGCCACCGATGACGATGACGTCCTTGCCTGCGGCGTTGATGAAGTTACCGTTCTGCTTCTGATCGAGGAGCGCCTTGGTGTTCTGATGGAGAAACTCCATCGCGAAGTAAACGCCCTTGAGCTGACGGCCTTCGAGGGGCAAATCGCGCGGCTTGGTCGCGCCGGTGCTGAGCACGACGGCGTCGAAGTCGCCCAGCAACTGCTGCGATGTGATATCCTTGCCGACTTCGGTGTTGCACTTGAAGACAATGCCTTCGTCCTCCATCTGCTTGATGCGGCGGAGCA
>CAMCCU010000134.1 GCA_945872975.1 Pedosphaera parvula Ellin514 | reverse complement strand
CGATGGCTTTGGCGACTTTGCGGTCCTCAGCGTGCCCGTCGCAATCTACGAAGAAGAAGTATTCCCATGCCTTGCGCTTGCTCGGACGGCTCTCGATCTTCGTCATGTTGAGCCTATAGCGGCGGAAGGGCGCGAGGGCATTATGAAGTGCGCCGACCTTGTCCGCGATGCTGAACATGAGACTGGTCCGATCGTGGCCGGTCGCCGGTGGGCACTTGCGTCCGAGCACAAGGAACCGGGTGGCGTTGGCGGAGCTGTCCTGAATGTCAGCCTCGAGAACGGGGAGATTATATTTCTCGGCGGCGAGGGTTCCGGCGATGGCGGCGGCGTGTTTTTCCTTGGCGGCGAGTTCAGCGGAGCGGGCGTTGGAGGACGTCTCGACGACTTCGGCGTGCGGGAAGTTGCGATGGAGCCAGACGCGGCATTGGGCGTGAGTCTGCGGATGAACGTAGAATTTCTTGATCTGGTCGCGTCGCCAGCGGCTGAGCAGGCATTGCTGAATGGGGAGGACGATTTGCGCGACGATCTTCAGATCACTGTCCACAAACATATCCAGAGTGTGGGTGACGACGCCTTCGGTGGAGTTCTCAACTGGAACGACACCGTAATCCGCGCGGTTCTTCGACACTTCAGTGAAGACGTCCGCAATCGTCTTCTGGGAGGCATAGTCGAGACTGGAGCCGAATCGCCGAATCGCCGCCTGATGAGTGAACGTCGCTTCCGGCCCGAGATAGGCGATGATCATAGTCTTCTCCAGCGCGAGCGCGCTGGACATGACTTCGCGATAGATGGCGCGGAGGGACGCGTCGGGAATGGGTCCGGAATTGCCTTTGCAGATTCGCTGGAAGACGGCGAGTTCGCGGTGGGGCGCGTAGATCTCTTCGCCGGCTTTGAGCTTGATGGCGCCGATTTCGAGGACGTGCTTGGTGCGCTCGTTCAGCAGATGAACGATTTGCTCATCAAGCTGGTCGATGGCTTTGCGGTGAACGGAGAGGCTCATGGGTGGCGAAGTCTGAACAGCAGTTACGAATGTTCAGGATTCGCTTCCGAGGCCGGGAGCTGAACATCCCCGGGTTCCTCCTTGCGGCGTTTGATGCGATTGCGATGTTTGGGCTCCTGTTCGCCCTGGGTCTCAGATGCCAGCTCCTCCACCACGACGCTGGCTTCAGCGGCGGGCGTTGCTTCGGCGGTGGTTTGGGATGGGCTCAGTTCTGCGGAGGAGTGTTCGGGAAGGTTTTCGCTAGCTGCTTCCGAGAGCGCGAGTTCATCCGGCGGCGCGGTGGCGAGGCCGGGATCGACGGTCAACAGGGCTTCGGGTTTTTGCACGACGATGCGGCGAAGTTCATCGGCAGCCGGAAGATCATCGAGGCTCTTGATGCCGAAGTATTCGAGGAAGCCTCGCGTGGTGCCGTAGGTGATGGGCCGGCCAATGACTTCTGCGCGGCCGACGGCTTCGACGAGGTTTCGTTCCAGCAAGGTTTGCATGACGCCGTCCACGGCGACGCCGCGAACTTGCTCAACCTCCGCGCGCGTGCAGGGCTGGCGATAGGCGATGACGGAGAGAGTTTCGAGCGCAGGCTGGGAGAGGCGCGGCGGGCGGCTCTTGTGGCCGACGAGCACTTTGATCCACGGGGCGAACTCAGGCTGGCTGACGAATTGCCAGGAGCCGGCGACGCAGGCGAGGCGGAAGGTGCGCTGCGCCTGTTCGTGTTCGGCGGCGAGTTCTTCGAGCGCTGCCGTGATGGCTTCGAAGGAAGTTTTCTTGAGCGCCTTGATGCCGGCATCTTCCGCCTGTTCCGCAGCACCGGCGAGGACATCGCGCAGATCCTTTGGGCTCATCGGATGCTGGGCGGAGAAGAGGATGGATTCGAGGATGGGTTTGAGTTCCATGATCAGTTGGCAGGCGCAGATTCAGTGGTGGTCGCCGGGGACACGTCGGGAAGCGCGGCGGACGCGATGGCGTCCTGGGCCACGGCTTCGGCGTAAGCGGTGGCCGGGTTCTCGTGCGCCACGGCTGGTGGTGCCTGGCACAGTTCAATCTCGCTGAACGGAGATTCCTGGGTGGCGACGATTTGCTTGAGACGGATGAGCTCCAGCATCGCGAGGAACGTGACCACGACCTCCGTGCGGCTGGTGGCACTGGCGAAGAGGGACGAGAACTTCAGGGAACGCGAGGTGATGATCTCTTTGAGGATCGTCTCAATCTTTTCGCTGACGGTCCATTTGTCCTCAAAGATGTCGCGCAAATCCTCGCGCGTGTTGATGCGCTTGAGGACGGCATTGACGGCGTTGATGAGATCGAAGAGCGAGGCCTGGCCGCGGCTCTGAGCTTCGTCGGGGCCGAAGTCCGGGCGGGCTGGCAGATGCGGGTAAACATCTTCCTGACGAATCTCCAGGGTCTGCAACTGGGCGGCGGCGTCCTTGAACTTCTTGTATTCAACGAGCTGGCGGATGAGTTCCCACCGCGGATCCTCGCCTTCCTCCTCGCCCTCCGGCGTGACCTGTTGCTCGACCGGGAGCAGTTCGCGGCTCTTGATGTACATCAGCGTCGAGGCCATCACCAGGAACTCGCCGGCGATATCCAGATCAAGCAGGCGCATGACCTCGATATACTCGATGAACTGCGTGGCGAGCTGGGTGAGGTTGACCTCATAGATATCGACCTCCTCTTTCTTGATGAGATAGAGCAGCAGGTCGAGCGGTCCCTCGAAAACCTCAAATTTAACTTTATATTCGGTCATGCAACCTCCGAAGCAGATGCATTCGGAGCGTCGAATCCTAAAGTGGCGGCAGGAGCTTTGGCAACGGTTTAGTCGGGTGCAATGCGGTTGCCGGTGGCTGCTTTCCCACAGCGTCCACGCGACAGCTCACGGTCTGGCCGGAGTCAGCAGGCGATAGAACCGACGCAGGCCCGGCTTCGCATCGATGAGAAACTCCACTCGATTGGTCTCGCGCGCCGGGAGATTCACCAGCGATTGCCATGTCCCCTGCCCCAGCGCATCTCGAAACTCCACCGTGTAAGTCTTGTTCGAGCTGGCCTGAAACTCGATCTCCGCACCTCCGTTACTTTCCAGAATCTGCGAGAGACGCAACCGGTTCACGGCATCGCCCGGATCTGTTCCCGCCGCGTACTCCGCCGCGTTGGTGACACCGTCGCCATCCATGTCCAGGCCCGCGTCCGCCGCGTTGTTGCGGTCCAGGCCGTAAGCATCTTCAAACGCATCGGGCAGCCCGTCCCCATCAGCGTCAGGCAACATCGTGAGATTCGCGCGCGTGCTCAAGGCAGCACCGGACACCCCCAAGACGTTGGTGATTATCACAATGTAGCCAGCATTCGTCCGCACCGGTCCGACCGGATAAACCGACACGTAGCTCATGCTTGATTCCATCGCCACCGTGATGTTGTTTGAACGCCACAAGTATGTCAGCGGCACCGTCGCAGAATTCGAGATCACCACGCTCAACGTCACCATACCACCGGTGACCACCGTCTGGCTGATCGGCTGCTGGACGATGACGGGCCGAATCTTCACCGCCAATGATGCCGCCGCACTCTCGGTCACGCCAAAGCTGTTGCTCAACACCACCGTGTAATCGCCGCGCATAGGCCAGTTGATGTTGGATAGAGTCAGGGATGCGCCGTTGGCTCCCGAAAGCTCCACGCCGTCCCACCGCCACTGGTAGGTGATGGGCAACATGCCCGCCGCCTGCACGCTGAACGTCACGTTGGTGCCCGGACTCACCAGCGCGCTGACTGGCTGAACAAGGATCGAAGGGCGGGCGATGACCGTGAGTTCCGCCGGCGCACTTTCCGTCACACCAAAGCTGTTGCTCGCCACCAGCACGTAAGTGCCGCGATCCTCCCACACCACGTTGGAAAAGCTGAGGGTGAAGCTGGTCGCACCCGGCAAGTCGATGCCGTTGCGCCGCCATTGCAGGCTCAACGGCCCGGCTCCTGACGCATCCGCCCGGAAGACGACATTAGTGTACAGCACCACGGTGACGGGTTTCGGATTGAGATGAAACATCGGTGCGGCAAGCGACTTCGCCTGCAATGACCGCGAGAACATGGAGGTGTTGCCCTCGGCATCCGTCGCCGTCGCTGTCATGTAGGGTTGCAACGCCAGCACACCAGCGAAGTTCATCTCGAATGGAGCGGAGCCATTGAAGTCCGTCGTGACATTCGTGGAGCCGAGATAGAACTCGCCCTCGCCGAAACCAGACGAATGCGGCACAGGGTTCGCAAAGAACTCGATTCGATACGTGGAAGCCGGCGCGCTGTTCAGCACGCCAGACACGACGGTGTGGCCGCCGGAGTATCCCGCTGAACTCAGCTCCGGGAAGTTCTGGCGGTTGTTCGAGCCCACGTCGAAGTCAAGGAAGTCATTCGTACGCGCATCATTGCTCAGGTAAATACCATGGTCCCTGGACCCAAAGATCGAGTTACTGGAAATCGTAATGCGCTTCGGACCAGCTGGAATCCCACCCGTCAGGTCGCCTCGCAAGTCCACACCACACGTTTGATACCCGATTCGATTCCAAGCGACGAGGCAATTTGACGATTCCGATGCGACGATCCCACTCATCCAAAAGGAAAACTCCAATTGGCGTGGCGCGATCGGGTTGATCCCGTCGCTGCTAAGGCCAAAATAGTTTCCAATCACCTGAACATTTTGGGATGGCGCGTAAATCGTCGTGCCCCAGTTTGCCAGTACATTGCGCGCACCAGGCTCCAACCCTCCCACCACCAGCCGGTCAGCCTTGCGGACCGAGATGACACTGCTGCCGCCAAGTACAGAAAATTCAACTCCGGAGGACTTTACTCCCAGAAAGTTTCCCAGAACCCTGCAGTCGGTCACCACTCCGCCGGTCTCCCCGATCCGGATCGAGCTGCCGGCATTTCCTGCGATGACATTCCGGTCCTCCCGCAGAACGCCTCCCACCGTCACACAACACAGCGAATTCGTGTTCGGACTGATAATGGCAACACCAACATAATTTCCAAAACCATTCCCGTTCGATGACGCCAAGAATGGAGGAGACGCATCAGAACCAAGGAGGTTTCCCACCACCAGATTGCTTGAGGATTGAACGCTGAGAGCAACCGCAAAGTTGCGTATCGACAGGCCGCGAAGAGTGGAATTCCCGCCAGGGAGCACAATCCCAGTGTAGGTTCGGCTGACGCCGTCCAACTCGATCAACCTCACGGCATTATCCGAATCTGCCAGTTCGTTCGGACGCGAACCCGGCTGCGAATACCCATCAATCTCCACCGGCCCAGTAACGTCTGGGAACGCTGTCGTCACCCGGATGATCTTTAGTCCGGGCCCCGGGATGTTGAACCGCACCCGGTCCAGTCCGGGATTCGCGTTGGCGTCCGTCAACGCCTGCCGCAGCGAGCCGGTACCCGAGTTATTCACGTTGACAACGGTGTAATCAGCGCTCCACGCCCTGACCGTTGCTCCAATCAAAACCGCCGCAATGGCGCTGACATATTTGTTTCCCATGATGGTCTCTCCCTGGCTCGCCGGACGCGGCACAACCCTGCTCTCCAGCAGTCACGTTCCGGCAATGTTTTGTTGGGGGGGCTTCATCTCCCGTTTACTTGATTGTGCGTTTACCCCTCCATCATTGGCCTGCTCCACCGAGATTCTCAATCCAATACTCCGAGGAAAACGCGAAAGGTCGGGTGATGCCACCGCGCGGTCAACGCTCACGCGTCACTGGGAAGGCAGTGTGAAGTGAAACGCCGTTCCCTCGCCTTCTTCGCTCTTCAACCAGACTTCCCCGCCGTGCGCCTGCACGATGTGTTTGACGATGGAAAGACCCAGGCCCGTGCCACCCGTCTCGCGAGACCGCGCACGGTCCACCCGGTAAAAGCGTTCGAAGACGCGCTCGCGTGATTCCGCAGGGATGCCCGGCCCGTCATCCCGCACCCACATCTCGATCTTCCCCTCCTCCGCAGGACCGCCACCGATCGTCACGCGCCCCGCTGGACGACCATACTTGATCGCGTTCTCGACCAGGTTAAACAGCACCTGCTGCAAACGATCCGCGTCCGCGTGCGCCTGCAAACCTTCCGGAACCAGATTGTCCAACGCCATCTGCTTCTCATCCGCACGAGAACGCAGATCGTCCGCCACCCGCTGCGTTTCCTCGCGCATATCGAGGGAGTGCAGGTTCATGATGATCTGCCCGCTCTCCAGGCGAGAGATGGTCAGGAGATCCTCAATCAGAAACGTGAGCCGGTCGGCGTGCTTCTCGATGGTTTGCAGGAAGCGGGTCGTTTTTTCGGGATCGTTCTTCGCGCCTTCCAGCAAGGTTTCCACGAATCCCTTGATCAAGGACAGCGGAGTCCGCAGCTCATGGCTCACGTTGGCGACAAACTCCTGCCGCGTCCGCTCAAGCTGCTTGATCCGCGTCAGATCGTGGAACACGAGAATCGCTCCGCGCTGAATCCCATCGCGATCAAGCACTGCGGCGGCGTTCACCTCCACCCAGCGCTCCTCCATGCCCGGCAGCTCCAGGGTGTAATTCTGCATCGTGCATTCCTGGCGCAACCGCTTCATCAGCTCGGCGAGATCCGGCAGGCGGAACGCTTCGATAATCGTCCGGCCACGCACATCTCCAGAAAGGGAAAACAGCTTCTGCAGCGACTGGTTGACCAGCTCCACCTTGTTCTCCTCGTCGAGAACGAGGACGCCCTCAACCATGCTGTTAAACACCGCCTGCTGCTGCGCCCGCACCTGCGCCGCGGCGTCATCCCGCGCGTCACCCTGGGCGGCCAAGGCCCCGCGTTGCTCGTCGAGCTGCCGGCGCAAAGCCGAGTAGTTGCGTCGCCACCAGAAGTGGAGCGCCAACGCGGCAGCCAGAATGAAACCGGTCAGCGTCGGCCACATGGAAGGAATTCAGTTCGCAAGTCGTTCACGCTATTCTTCGACGAAGCGGTAGCCGACTCCACGAACGGTATCGAGATATTTCGCCGCGATGCCGAGCTTCTCGCGAAGGCGCCGCATGTGCGTGTCCACCGTCCGCGTGTCGATGAGGTTGTCGTACTCCCAGACGTCGTGCAGCAACTGCTCGCGGGACTGCACGCGCCCGCGGCGCTGCGCGAGCACCGTGAGCAGCTTGAACTCGGTCGCGGTGAGGTCCACAGATTTGCCCTTGATGGACACCATGTGCCGGGGCACGTCGATGCTGAGCTCCTTCCAGACGACGTGATCGCCCTTCTCTTCCGTCACGGCCCCGGTGCGGAGCAGGCGCTTCACCCGCAACACGAGTTCACGCGGGCTGAAAGGCTTCGTCACGTAATCATCCGCGCCCAGTTCAAAACCCAGCACCCGATCGATCTCGGCCGCCTTGGCGGTGAGCATGATGATGGGAATGCCGGACGTGCGCTGATCCCGCCGCAGAATCTTGCACACCTCCATGCCGTCCACTTCGGGCAGCATGATATCGAGAATGATGAGGTTCGGAAGCAGCGCACGGGCCTTCTCGAGGGCTTCCTCGCCGTCGGCCGCAGTCGCCACATCATATCCGTTCGCCTTCAGGTTGAACTCTATAAGTTCCACCGCATCCGGCTCGTCATCTACCACAAGGATTTTTGGTTTCATACAGTTGGTCAGAAAATTTCCAATGAGTTCGAGTCAGCGATTTGCAGATGCAACCAGATGCCGGATGTCCTGGCCTTCGTAGAGATAAACAACTTCCTCCGCGACATTGGTGGCGTGATCACCAACCCGCTCCAGGCTCTTGCAGATCACCATGAGATTCAGGCACCGACCAATTGCGGAGGGGCGCTGCGCCATCACCGCCGCCAGATCAGCTTGCAGGCGGTCATTCAGCGCATCGACCTCGTGATCGCGCGGTATCAAGAGGCGGGCCTTCACCGAATCACCCTGCACAAAGGCGTCCAAGGCTTCCTTCAGCATTGGAACGGCGAGCGCCGCCATTTTCGGCACATCAGCAGCCTGCTGCAATTGCGGCTCCTGACTCAGCTCCATTACCCGCCGCGAGATTGTCGTCGCCTCGTCACCGACCCGTTCCAGGTTGCTCGCAATTTTCATCGCCATGGTGATGAAGCGAAGTTCGACCGGCCCCGGACGCTGCTCTAAAAGTCGGAGCGCGATGCAGTCAATCTCCAGCTCCAAGGCATCGATCAGATCGTCCTCTTCCCGGGTGCGCCGCGCCATGTCGTCATCGCGACGGATGAGCGACTTGACCGCACGGTTCACAGCGGTCTCAGCGTAGCCCGCCATGACCAGCAACTTCTCTTTCAAGACAGACAATTCCATTGCAGATTCGGCTGGCACTCCAGTCACCTTAGGTTTGAAGCGAAAGACTTGATATACCGGCCATCGAAACCTTCTGGCTTCAAAACACTGCCCGGCTGCTTAAATCGTCGCGTGTCCATTTATCGAATGCGCGGTCAGAATCCAACACCAATGTTACATCCCCGTGACGCCAGCGTGACGTTCCGGGAATATCGGGATGACGCGATTGAATGGATGACGACATGGAAGGACGTGTTCCGCCACGAATTGCAGGTGGCGATTCGCGGCGCCTAGCCGAAGCAAAGCAAGCATCCCGACCCGCCCACCGCCCGTGCTATGGCTCGCATGGCACCGGAACGAAACGGTAGAAGCGCCTTCCCAAGCCCGGTGCCTCCGGGTCAACAAAGTGCGCGACCCCGGAATCCGACGGCACGACGCAAACTACAGTCCACTCCTTGAAGTCACCCGTCACTTCCACGCGGAAACAATCTCCGGAAAGCACGGGCAGACAAAAGTTAAACAAGCCGTCCGGCAACCGCAGACACGGCGGGCGCAGTCGATCGTTATCCACGACGATGGCGGCGGCGCGACCCGGGAAACCAACCTCGTAGTCAGCAAGCAATGCGTCGTCTTCCACGAGCGTGGCGACGACTGTTTCAACCGGCTCGCTCCGCCGATCATCCAATGGCTTGACCAATAACCGAGCACGACGTTCCCCTGCCGGGATGGTCAACGACCCTGACAACATCTCATAATCGATCGAATTCGATGCTGTCCCGCTGAGCGCGTAGCGGACGAGCAAGGGAGAGTTCGTATTCCCAGTGCGCGTCACGACAAACGTGGCGGTATCGACCAGACCGGCGCTGCTGGTCCCCTCGCGAGCGAACGGATCGATGGCCACGATTGAAACCACATTGGGCATGGGTGCCGGTGGTTGATCACGAATGACAACCCGTGCCTCGGAGTGCGTTGGATCGATCTGATAATTCGGAATCACGGCCAGCGGGGAGAACGTCAGCGCGGCAACCACTGTCTCGTCTCCCTCCACGCGCTCGTCTTGCATCGCCACCACCTGCAACTCCACGCTCGATGCGCCTGCGGGAAACTCCACGATGGGCGGAAGGGCCGAGTAATCCGCACCGCTCGTCGCTGTTCCCGAGTAACGCATCCAGACGCGAAGAGGAGCGCTGGCATCTCCGTTTCGACGAAGGGTGAACAGTCCAGGCCGGACACGAATCAGCGGCGACGGCTCGCTGGTTTCTGCAAAGGTCGCGTCAATGGACACGACCGGGAGGCCACCTCCAACCGCGATCGGAACTGGCAACGATTCGACCTTCACCCCAGAAGCATTGACCCCAGCCGCAGTCAGCGTGTGCAGCCCAGCCGCAGCCCCGGTCCAGACGAACTCATGGTAGATCGGCGTTCCCGGATCAGGTTCGCGGATAAAGATAATGGTGGACTCCCCGACCTTCTGGCCGTCATCGAAAAAATCGAGGTGCGTCATCGCGCCTTCCAGGTCGATGGCCGTCGCCGTGATCGGAATCGGCGCGCCGACCTTGAACTCCTCGCCGCTGCGCGGAGCGGTGATCGCGACGCTCGCCGTCGTGATTCCATCATCACGGATAAACACCCTCGCCGTGGCATGAGCAGGATCGATGTTCAAGAGACGGCACGGCATCAGCAGCGGGAACGGCGGACACTCCGAAAGTTGTGCGTCGATGAACTCAATCGGCTCCGCGACTTCGTCATGCTTGGGCTCGACCTCGATCTCGACCCGGTTCGTGCCCGCCGGAATCGTCACCAACCACGGCAACGCAGGGTAATCCACCTCCGGCGTCGCAGAGCCGCCACACACGACAAAGAACGTCAGCGAATCGTCAACCGGACCCGTCCGCGTAATCGCAAATCGACCGCGTAACGCCAGTCGTCGATACGGGAACGATGTCTCCTCGGCAATCGGACTGATCGCCTCGATCCCAACCATCGGAACGCCCGAAGTCTCATTGTCGTAAATGATCACCCGCGCCACGGACTGAGCCGGGTCGACTCGATAGCGCTCGATGGGACCCATCGTCGGATCAGGCAGAACCTGCACGACCACGCTCTCATCCCCCTCCAACCTCAAGTCGTACGCCGCCTCCACGTAAAGCTCCGCCGTCTCGGACCCGGCGCGGAATTGCACGAAGCCAGGCAAGCTCGCGTAATCGACTCCGTTGCTCGCGGAGCCACTCACCAGAATCATCACCGACAGTTCACGAGCCACGTCGCCTCCCTTTCTGGTCAGCACGAAAACTCCCGGCGGAGGCGGAGCCGCATCGCAAATCGCCGGATCACAAAACGGCTCACGCGTCTCCGGCACGGAAGCGCGCAGGCTGATGAGAGGGGATGGGAACAGCAAATCTGTGGCACTCGCCGCTACGACCCAGAAATTCACGGAGACCATCGCCGCGAGTAGCAATGAAACCACACGCCATTGGGAACACGGTAGAGCTTTCATAAAAATAAAACGTCTTCGGTTCAAATCCGTAGTCTGACTCCCGCCCGAGCCGGGTTCTGCCGCCGGCCTCAACTCCACGTCGCAACAGCGCGAAAAACCGGCAAAAAGACAGTCTGATCAACGGCCAAGAGTCCACGGATTCATATTCCATTAGACCCTCCTCGCGGAATCGTTCAACCCAAATATTCCACGAAATTCTTGCCATTCCGCCTGCAAGAACTAAGAGCCCGCCGCGCAGTCGTTCCTTCCTTGTTATCTGCGCCTGTGGTCGTCAATTATCCCGCGCGACTCTACAGACCTGCGACAGGGCTGGGCGGGGTCGCTGATTCCAAATATGAACCTTTGCAAACTGGTTGCCCGATTCCGATTCACGTTCACTCTCGTTGCGTTCCTTGCAGCAGCCGCAGGCGTTTCGGCTGGTGACGATTTTCCATTCTCGTTCAAAGTCACGGTCAACAAGGGCGACAAACCAATCTCGAAAGGGTTCCGCCTGGCCGACGGCCATCTGCGGACCAATGGCAATCTTCTGGCGGCTGTGAATTTCGGGAGTGCCTCGAACATTTTTCGCGGGCCAGGTGCAGCGATTCCTTTTGTCGGCACCAATGTCTCCAATCCGTCCGGGACCAACTGGTCCACGGTCGGACCGAATGTGGATCCCGACTTGAACGGCGGAGACGACGGTTTCGATTCGCTGTTTCATTCGGAAATCTATGGCCCGTCGCCAGTAACCCTCACCTACAGCAACCTGAATCCCACGCACGTTTACGTCGTGCAGATTCTGCATGGTGAACCGCGCGATTGCTGTCAGGGC
>CAMCCU010000133.1 GCA_945872975.1 Pedosphaera parvula Ellin514 | reverse complement strand
GAGGACGACGGCCGTGGATTCGATTATCGGCAGCACTCCGCCGGCGCGGATCAAGACCGGGGCTTTGGTCTCACGGGACTGGGCGAGCGGATGCGCATTCTCGGCGGGCGTTTTCAATGCGACTCCGCGCCCGGCAAGGGCACGCGGATGAAGTTTGAAATTCCAATTCCTGCGAAGCATGAGTGACGAAATCCAAATCCTGATGGCGGAGGATCATCCAGTTTACCGGGATGGCTTGCGGCAGTTCATCCTCGCCGACCCGGCCATGAAAATCGTGGCGGAAACCGGCAACGGCTCCGAGGCGTGGCGTCTCGTTCGAGAACTCGATCCCGACGTTGCCGTCCTCGACCTCGACATGCCTGGTATGAGCGGCCTGGACATTGCCCGGGCGCGCCGGCAGGAACGTCTGACCTTCGAGATTGTCTTTCTCACCATGTATCGTGAGGAAGACATGTTGAACGAAGCGATCGAACTGGGCGCGAAGGGCTATGTCCTGAAGGAAAGTGCCGCGACCGACATCCTGCAGGGCATCCGCACGGTTGCCGCCGGACAGCACTACGTGAGTTCCGCGCTGTCCGGGTTTCTGGTGAAACGCGCCTCCTTCGCCACCGATCTTCGCGCCGGGGATTCCGGTCTCGCCAGCCTCACGCCGGCGGAGCGCCGTATTCTCAAGCTGATCGCCTCGGACAAGACCAGCAAGGAGATCGCCGAAGCACTGGGTGTGAGTCCGCGCACGGTGGAGAACCATCGCACCAACATGAGTGCAAAGCTGGGGCTTCAGGGCAGCCACAGCCTGCTGAAGTTCGCCTTCGAAAATCGTTCCCGCCTCTAACCAACATCCATTGACACCGCAGAGGCGGTGAGGAGACAGAGAGCAGCGGACAGAAGAACTCCGTGCTCGCCCCGTCTCTGCGGTGAATCAGAACGGCTGAAAACTTCTGGTGTGGGCGGGTTGAAACGGCCTGAAGCCATCAACGAAGACCGATAAACCCAGCACGGCCCCGGTCCTCGACCGCACTCCGTGGGTTCAATTGCATGATTCGTGCTGAGTGGAACTACTCAGACGGCTGTGGGATCGCCTCCATTCTTTTTTCCCAACCGTTGCTGTCAGGCTCCACAGCATGTCACACGGCCAAACGACTGTTCACGGAACTTGGAAGTTCCTTGTCGTCGATGATCATGCCGGCTTCCGCCAGACCCTCCGGTCCTTCCTGCCCGAAGGCATGGTCACGGAGTGTGCTGACGGCTCGGAGGCGCTGGTGTGTTACGAAAACGAGCGCCCTGACTGGGTGCTGATGGACATCGAGATGCCGGGGATGGACGGCCTGACCGCCACCCAAAATCTCAAGCAACGTTTCCCCAACGCCCGCGTCATTATCGTGACCAATCATCCCGACGACGATCTTCGCGCTGAGGCGGTGAAGGTCGGCGCCTGCGGTTTCCTGCCCAAGGAAAGTCTCGGCGATTTGCCCGATCTGCTTCGAGGTATCGATGACAACCTGCCCCAACCATGACCACGACCATTCCCTGCCTTCCGACTGCGACCGCCGCGCTGCTGGCCCTGATGCTGTTGTCTGGCTGCAGCCGTCCCAAGACCACCTCGGAGACGGGGACTCCTCCGGGAGCGGTGGCGCAGGTGGGCGATCGCATCATCACGGCCGATCAACTCGAGCGGAAGCTGGCGGAGCGTTCAAACCGTCGTTCGGCCCCGCTCTTGTCGGCTGCGGAACGAGAGGCCGCCCTCGATGAACTGGTGCAGTTCGAGGCCTTGTTGGCTGGTGCGCGGCAGGCTGGTTGGCACACCAACGCGGAACTGGTCGCCAGTTTCCATCGCACTCTGGTGGCTCGTTTCAAGGAACAACAACTTGCCCAACTCCGCACGACCGCTCCGACCGAGGCCGAGATCGGGACGTTCTACGAGCAGCATCCCGCTCAGTTCACCACCCCCGCGCGCTTGCGTGGCGCGGTGCTCCTCCTCGAAACCTCGCAGAAGGCGACTCTGGAAAAGCAGGCGGAGGCTGCCGGGAAAGCTGCGGAAGTCCGCGAACAAGCGGTCAAGGAAACGGCGAGCACGCCTCACTTTGGCAGTCTGGCTCAGCGGCATTCGATCGATCGGGCCACGCGCTACACGGGCGGAGATTTCGGAGTGTTGACGGCCGGTGAGATCGAAGGCCGCTACGGCACTGCTCTGGCCAAGGCTTTGGAAGCGCTGTCCGCTCCGGCCGAGATCAGCCCGGTCATTGAAACCCCGCTCGGGCTCGGTTTCGTAAAGCTCATCGAGCGCCAGCCCGAAACCCGCCGCCCTCTGGCGCAGGTGCGCGATGCGATTGCCCGCCAGCTCGCCCAAGCGAAACAGGTCCAGGCCGAACGCGACTTTCTGGCCGCCACCAAAAGCAAGGTTGAGATTCGCATCAACCGCCCGCTGCTGGAATCCATTCCGCTCCCCACGCGCAACGAAGAGCCGCCGTCTCTGCCCGGCGCTCAGGCTAACACCCGCAACAACTCATTATGAATCACCTCGTTGAAAATCAGAACTGCCGTCCCGGCGTTTTCGGCCGACTCCTGCTTTCTCCCGCCACGATGCTGTTGCTCATCCTGAGCACCGTCGTGGCTCCGGCCCAGACGACGACGCAAACCTTCGCCCTGCGCTCCGGTTGGAATGCCATCTGGCTGGACGTGGACCCCACGGACAACGCCACGGCCGCCGTGTTTCAAGGCGCGCCGCTCGTCAGCGTGTGGACGTTCGCCGACAAGACGACCGCGGTGGACTTCATCGCGGACGTGAATGAGCCGGTGTGGAATCGCGACCGCTGGCTGCGCTACGTGCCGACGAATAATCCCGCCGCGTTTCAGAACAATCTCTTCATCGCACCGGGCAAGCGCGCGTACCTCGTGCAGCTCACCAATGCCTTCACCTTGAACGTCACGGGCCGGCCGGCGTGGCGCACCCGCTCCTGGGCACCCAACGCCTACAACCTGCGTGGTTTCCCCATCGATCCCGCCGTGCGACCCACGTTCCTGAATTTCTTCCGCCATTCACCTGCCCACTACGACGCCTCGGCCGGCCGGTTCCAGAAAATCTATCGGCTGGCCGGAACGGGGCAATGGACGTTGGTGCAACCCGGCGACTTGATGACCTACGGCGAAGCGTATTGGTGCTTTGCCAACGGCGGTTCCGATTACGTGGCACCGTTGAGCCTCGCGCTCGACGGCGGGGATGGTCTGGATTTCGGCAACACGCTCACGACCGCGGACCTGAACTTTGTGAACCATTGGGACGCGGGCGTGGTGCTGTCCGTTCGCGACACTTCGTCTACTACGCCCCTCTCGTATAAGCGCCAGGATCCGACCAACGGCACCGTCTGGGCTCCGTTCGCGGGCCCGTGGACGAGTCCAATTTCTCCCGGAACGGAACTGACGCTGAGCACCTCCGTCCGCCGGCGCGATATTGCGGGCGACAGCTATCGATCCGTTCTGGAGATCTCTGACGGCCGCGGCACGCGCTTCCTGCTGCCCGCCTCCGCGGGCAAGCTCACCGTCGCCACCGCAGGCGCGCCGGCGCCGGGCAATTCCCACAGCCTCGCCGGCCTCTGGGTGGGGAACGCCAGCCTCGGCGCCGTGAACGAGGTCAACTCGGCAACCAACGCGACGAACACCACTCCGGCCGCCGCGAACTTCAATCTCCGCCTGATCGTCCACGTCAGTTCCAACGGCGTCGTGCGCCTGCTCAAGGAAGTCACGCAGCTCTGGAAGGACGGCACGACCACGAACAATGCGGGCGGACAGGCGGCGTTGCAGACCCCGGGGCGTTTCGTGCTCGTCACGGAAGAATCGTTGTTCGGTCAGTTCGGCGGCGCGACGTTGCGCGACGGCACGCAGGCAGGCCGGCGGATCAGCGCGGTGGGCTATGATTTTCCGAGCAGTCCCGGCGCGAATTATCTCCCGCTGGCCGGACGCTTCGGCGGCAACAACACTCTGTCTGGGACGATTGTCCTCTCTCCGCAGTTTCCGACGAATCCGTTCCGGCACAAGTTCCATCCCGACCACGACAATCTGGACGATCGGTTTGTAAACTACCGGGAGGAGACGTATTCCGTGCAGCGCGCCATCTCGCTCCAGTTCTCCACCACGCCGCCGCCGGGCGTGAGTGATCCTGATTTCGGTTATCGGGAACAGGCGGGCACTTACCGCGAGACGGTCACCGGGCTGAACAAATCCGCCATCCACTGCCAAGGCACGTTCCGCCTGACGCGAATCTCCGACATCGCGGAGCTGAACCGCTAATCCAACCGTGACTTCAAAAATGAATTCAGAGAGGCCGACCATGAAACCAATCACAGCAAACGAGGTTGAGAAGAGCGCAATCCCCAGCCGTCTCCTTGGTGGGACCCGTGGATGGCTCGCCAACACGATAGGCATCGCGTTGATCGTTGCCGGCTTGGGCTTGAGCGAGGGCACCTTGATGGCGCAACGGGTGATCTCCGGACGCATCACGGATCCGTTGACCGGTCAGGGTATTCCTGGCGTGACCTTGAGGTTGTCGGTTCCCTACGACGCCATCCACACGGTGAACAATGCACCGAGGTTTTTTGATGGTCTGACGCCGCTCACCGAGTTCCAGGCTGACCAGAATGGTGAGGCTGGGACGGCGAAGATTCCGTTCTTGGACCTTAACTTCGGGGAGGGACCGATGTTTCCTGGTGGCCCGTCGGACTACTTCTCGGTTTCTGCCAGACTCACGATCTTAGCCCCAGTATTCTTGGGCGCGAATGTTGGAGGGGGTTATCTGGGGAGCGATGATGGATCGAAGATGTTTTTCGACGGCGCGGAGCAGATGAACAACGACGGGCTCCATGGATTTCAGGGGTTTTGGGGTCCAACGCTCGTCCTACAGCAAGGAGCCCTCCACTCCATCGAGCTCCAAATGTTCGAGGCCGGAGGCGCCGCGCGACTTTACTACTACAACCCAAACCAAATTTGCGGTCCTTTTGGGTGTGGCAGTTCCAGCTCGTGGACGGTGCGCTATTACAACCTGGCCAATCTCGCGACCGTGACGACGGATGCGAACGGCAACTATTCCTTCCCCAGTGCCAGCATGGGAATGGTCACGGTGACGCCCGTGATCCCAGCCGGCCAAACCATCACCCCCAGCAGCGACACGTTCGCGCCGGCGGGCCGGACCACGGCAAACTTCACCCTGGCTCCGAACGCTCCTTACTTCAGTGGAGCCACTAACTCCTCAGCCGCGGAGGATACGCTGTCGCAAGCCATCACGTTCAACATCGGCGATTTCCAATCTCCGGCCGACAGCTTGACGCTGACGGTGGTCAGCAACTCCAACCTAGCGGTTGCTCCGGCACCACTCCTGGGTGGAGTCGGTGCGGTCCGGACTCTCACCATCTTCACGCCGCCCAATGTGAACGGCCAGGCCGTGGTCACCCTCGCGCTCACCGACGGCGAATCGACCACCTTCCGGGATTTCATCTTCGACGTGACCCCGATCAACGACCCGCCCACCGGTGGGGCGTTCGCGGGCTCGCCGCGGGCACTGGCCTTGGATGGCAACGCCAGCTCGGTGGAGGCTTCGAGTGTGGGCGGTTTGGGCTTGGGAAATGAGTCCCATACCATCGAGGCTTGGATTCGTCCGGGCCGCCAGCTCTCCGACCGAAGCTGGCCTTTGGTCTTGGGACAATCCGGCCCCGGCGCACATTACTGGCTGCTGACGCCCGCCGTGGGCGATACCAACAAGGTGACGATCCAGTTCGGCGTCTGGTCCGGCGCACAGGTGATTGGTCCCACTCTCGACGTCAACACCTGGCAGCATGTGGCCGCCACCTGGAATGCCCAGTCCGAGACGCTCTCCGTCTATGTGAACGGCGTGCAAGTGGGACAATCCACCGGCGTGGACACCGATGATGCCATCCAATTCACCAGCACCATGCTGACGCTGGCCGGGCCGCGCCAGGCAGGCCCGGGAGAGCTGCCGTTTGTCGGCGCCATGGACGAGCTTCGTGTGTGGACTCGCGCGCTCAGCGGGGACGAAGTTCGCGCGAACCGCAATTACCCGCTGGCGGGGAACGAGCCGCAACTGGCGCTCTATTGGCGGTTTGACGATCAACTCCCCACGCGCATCCCCGACTCGGCGCTTCTCGGCGGCCGGACCGACGGCGTCCTTTCGACCTTCGACGGCACCGCTGGCTTGGCCACTTATGTTGAACCTCCCCCGGCACCATTCGGAGTCAAGGTCGCCGACGAGGACACACTCGCTTCGGTCTATTTGCCGGCCTTTGACATCGAGTCGCACCTGGGCGAAGCCGGAGCAACGCTGACGTTCGTGGTCATTCAATTGCCGGCGCACGGCACGCTCGATCGGACCAACGGCTCCATCTATTCGCTGACCGAAAACCCGGTGCGTTATCTGCCGACCACGAATTACAACGGCCTCGATTCATTCACCTATCAGGTCATCGACGACGGCAACCTGATCGCCGGGCCGGTCACCGTGAATATCAGCGTCGAGTCGCTGAATGATCTGCCGACCATTTCTTCGATCGCCAACCAGATTATCGAGGAAGACACAGTCAGCGCCGGCTTGCCGCTGATCGTGAGGGACGCGGAAACGCCGCCCGCGAGCCTGGTCCTGACCCCAATCTCGGAGAATACGACGCTCATCCCTCCGCAAAACGTGACAGTCACCGGGACGGGCACCAACCGCACCGTCGTGATCCGGCCGGCGGCGGGCGAGATTGGCACCACCCGGCTGACGTTGATCGTGACGGACGAGAACGGCGGCTTTGCGAGCACGAGTTTTCAGGTTCGCGTTCTGCCCAAGCCCGCCTACGCCCTCGTCGATCTCGGCGATCTGCCCGGACGCCCGTCCGGCTTCGGCTTCGGGATCAATGATCAGGTGTGGATCGCGGGCTCGGTGCAATCTCAGCCCAGCGACGTCCACGCGACGCTCTTCAAGGGGTTCACCGGGAATGAACCGTTGCTCGATCTCGGGACGCTGGGCGGGGCGACGGCCACCGCCCGCGCGATCAATGCGTCCAACGTGATCGCTGGCTTTGTCACCCGCACCGGCAACCCGAATCGCGAGGCGGCCGTTTGGGACAACGGGACGTGGACCGGACTGGGTCTTCTGTTCGGGGGAACCTTCAGCGAAGCCCTGGCGATCAACCGCACTGCCACGGTGGTCGGCTACAGCGAGACGGCGGGCGGACGGCTGGGTGCGTTCGTTTACACCGCCGGTGCCCTGCAAGCGCTGCCGCCGATTCCCAACGCCATCGGAACGATCGCCACGGCAATCGCGGACGATGGCTGGATCGCGGGCTACGCCACCTTCGCCGATGGCACCGAGTCGATTTTCGACGGAAAAGCCGGTGACGCGGCCTTGCGTTCCGGGTTCGGTTTGCCCAAGAGCCGTGCTCTCGGAGTAAACAACTCCCGGGTGATGGTGGGTTACCAGGAAACCGCCGGCGGTGTCCGGCAGGCGTTCCTCCTTGATGCGCTCGGCGGCACTGGGCCGGTGGACCTCGGCAAACTGCCCGGTCAAAACAACGCCGTGGCGCGCGCGATCAACAACTTCAATCAGGTCGTCGGACAGTCCGGCAATTCCCCTTCCAGCCAGCGCGCCTTTGTTTACAGCGCCGGGCGGCTGAACGATCTCAACGATCTCATCTTCGACTCGCGCACTTCGGATGGCGGCGATTTCGTTTTCGCCCAAAGCAATTGGGTGCTCAACGACGCGGCCAGCATCAACAGCGACGGCTTCATCGTCGGCACGGGCACCAAGAACGGTTTCTCACGCTCCTATCTCGCCGTCCCGGCGTGGGTCATCGGCCGGAACATCGCCCGTCCCGAAGGCGCTGTGGCCCGCCTCCCGGAAATTGAGATTCTCCATGGCCAGCCCGGCGACAATGCCCAGAACGCGTTTTTCTGGAGCCAGGTCGAAAACCGGCTCTACGCAGTTCGTCCCGTGACTGCGCGGTTGAAGTGGTTCACTTCCTTCACCGACTCGTCCGGCTCCGGCAGCAACCTGGTCGTCAATACCGACCGCATCGTCAGCATCGGCATCAACGTCTGGCCCAAGAATCCGACGCTCCACGTCGCCACCGTGCCGAGCGAGGTGGAACCGCAGGGCGTTCCGTTCGGCTACAGTTTTCAATCCGTTCTCTATCAGACCGCGCAAGGCGTGAACGTGGACACGAGCACGAAACGGTTCACTGATCTGCTCCCGGGCTACAGCGTCCTCTACTACCTCAAGACCGACGGCTTCAATCCGAACCCGACGTTGCAGCGGCCCGTCTTCGACGTGGTGAAATCCGTCCGCATGGAGGATGTCCGGACGGATCAAGTCGCGTCCGTGGGCGAGTCGGTGACGAACGCGACGCACTTCGATTACCTCGACAAGACGGGCTTCATCTATTTCCCGAATGCGTTCTACGATGGCGCCGGCTTGGATCGCGCCTACAACCGCGACGCCCGCCTCGGCCCCATCCTTCCGGTCAACACCCGCACGGCCGCCACGGCCCGGGACACGAACGAGCTGATCGTCGTCTGGTATCACACCAATCGCCTCGGCGTGGCCTGGGCCGACGCGCCGGTCCGCTACACGGTTCAGTGGCCGCCCAATGCCGACACCATCGTCGTTGCGAGCGGTCTCGGCTCGGGACATTTCCCAGCCGAGACGATGCAGGAACCGATTGTTTACAACCAACCGGACCCGCGGCAGCCAGGCTACAACCCGAACGAAGAACATGCCCTGATCAGGGCGGCAGGAGCAGGTCCCACCCTGCTGGCGCTACGCAATGATCTCAATGCCGTCCAAAACCAGTCGGAGCCCTACGCGCTGGTGAAGTTCCGCGACGTCGCCTCGGGCCAGTGGCGGATCAAGCCCTTCAAGGTGCTCGCCGAGGGAGTCTGGACCAATGGCGTCAATTACACCTTCAACTATTCGGCGGAAGCCGGCCTGGAATTGCGGCCGCCATTCCCGCTGAGCATTCTCACCTTGTGTGGCGCTTCCTACGGCGTGCCGGACAAGGGCCCTTGGTGGGAGGATTATCGCGGCAAGTTCTACGCCCGCGCCGCCGGACCTGCGGGCGGACCCACGAACATTCTGATCCGCTTCTTCTACCCGTTGCAGCCCGAGTTCTGGTACGACCTGAACGGCAACGGGACCAACGACGCGAATACGGGCACATGCCTTGCCTGGTTGGATCGACGCCCGGCCGGGCAACTCACGGGATCGAACTCCGGTCGCGGTGCCGACGGGACTCCCATCGACATCAATTACCGGGTCACCTGGCCGAAAAATCCGGCGACGCTCGAAATCGGATCGTCACTCCTGCGTCCGCGCAACGGTTTGCCCGACGTCTTCAACATGGCGCGCGTCGAAACGATCTTCGACGATCTCAATCCGACGTGGCGCTATGACCTCGACGCCGCGCCGACGCTGGCGCTGGCCCGGCTCTACGATCCGATCAGCGCGCGGACGGTGCCGGTTACCCCGGCCACGCTCCTGGATGATCTCGGAATTCCGTTGGAGAACCGGAATGGAAAACAGGTGTTCCCGGATCTGCCCGCCGCGTTGAAGCAGCGGCTTACCTTTGATCCCGTGAATCGCACCCTTTCGTTCAGCGGCGTGGTGGACTTCAACTTCGGGGCCGGCCCGAATCCGCTCGTTCTGCCGAACGTGATGAGCCCGCGCGAACGCGACCGCATCCGGCAGCTCGCGCCGGGCAGCACGGCCTGGGCTGGAATCATCGACAACCTCTACTGGCTCACGCGCAACCCGAACCGGGTGGACATCGTGCCCAGGGACGGACAGTCCGATCAGGACCTGCGCATGGGCCTCGTTGCCAACTCCTCCGGTCGGGTGGTGTTCGAGCAGTTCGGCGATGGACCGAAATCGCTCACCGCCGCCTTGACCAACGTCCCGCCGGCCCAGCCGAATCCGGGACTCTCGTTCAGCAACACCGGGGGCGCCTGGCTGGAGATGCAGAATTTTGGAAATCTCGACACCGACTTCACCCTCTGCGTCTGGGCGAAACTCGGCGCGAACAGCACTGGTCCGCTGTTCACCAATGCCCCGGCGGCCGGCGGCGGACTCTTGTTGCGCCCCGAGGCTGCGTCCGGCCGGATCCTGTTCAGTGACCGCACCACCAGCGCCGGAGTTTTGCACCAGGTCTCCCAGACCTTCGACACGAACTGGCATCACTACGCGATGGTTCGCGCCGGAACCAATCTGCTGCTGTATCTCGACGGAATTCTGATCGCGTCCCGCCCGGCGGCCGGAGTCCGGGACACTAGCAACTTCCGGTTGTCCCAGCGAATGGTTGGACAGCTGGATGAGTTTCAAGTGTGGGACATCGCGCTGTCCGGGAACCAGCTTCGTTCGCAGATGAACAAGGCATTGAACGGGTTTGAGGGCGGCTTGCGCGCCTACCTCCGATTCGATGACAGCCTGAGCGCCGCCAGCTTTGTAGACTCCACACCCAATCGCTTCGTCACCACCCGCCGCGGTGATGCGGGAAGTATCGTGAACTCGACCGCGCCCGCGGCCATTCCGCCGCGCTTCATCACGCTGGCGGAGAACAACGATCCCACGCTGCCCGGATTGCCGGTGGGGTTGCATGTCATTCGGGTGGATGACGGGCCCTACGCGGGCGACGTGAAAGTCCTCCCCGGAGATAATGTCTTCGACGAGCGCGTGACGTTGCGGCACAGCAGCGACTTCGGCGGCGCGCCGGAGCAGGTGCAATTCGAGTGGTACTACAAACCCGACTCCGCCGACTTCGATCCCACCAGTCTGCCGACCATCAATCCGTTGACGGGCACCATCACCGACGCTCGCGGCTGGCTCAATTATCCCGTCACCGGCGCAGGCATCAACGACATCACGATCGGCGAAGGTCGCGAATCCAGTCTGCTCACCCTGGGCGACAATTGGTTCATCTGCCGCTATCGCGGTTACCCGGTGGGGCTCCGACCGGCGACTCTGTGGAGTGACTGGTCGGGCGACCCGGCGGGCATCGGCGAACCGCGCGCCGCGCTGGTCGAAGGCTGGATCAAGCGGGTCATCCGCGGCTTGAATCCGTTCGACGCGCGGACGGCGGACTTCCATTCCTCCGCGGTCAACACTTACGCGAGCATGCTCGTCCAAGTGGGGCCGCGTTACGAAGGGCCCATCGCCTTCAACGGCAGTGCCGCCAATTTGAACAGCATCGGTCTCATTCAGGCCTACCAGACGGTGCTCGAACGCGGCAAGAAGCTCAGCATCGAAGGCGCGCCGCCCGTCAACTTCGATGCGGCGAACAACGCGCTGCTGCTCGTCTCCAGCAAGCTCTCCGACTTCTACATGCTGCTGGGCAATGAAGCCTTCGCGGACGCCCAGGACCCGACGATCGGCTTTGGCACGAGCAGCGGGGAATACGGGACGCTCGCCCCGAGTATCTTCCCCTTCCAGAACCAGCTCGACTCGTTGCTCTCGGAAGAACTGGCCTTACTGCGCGGTCGCGATGATCGCAACGCCGGGGTTCGTGGCGCTCCCGTTTACAACCGGCTGTTCTGGAATTTCACCTTGGGCGAAGGCGAGGTCGCCTACCAGCAGGCCTACAACGTGCGCGACCAGAACTTCGACGGGTTCATCGATGAGAAGGATTCCCGCATCCTGTATCCCCAGGCCCACGGGGACGCCTGGGGCCACTATCTAACCGCAGCGAAATTCTACTATCACCTGATGCGCCATCCGCAGTTCACCTGGATTCCGCGCACCGAACGTGTGTCAGTCGCCGGTGTCGC
>CAMCCU010000132.1 GCA_945872975.1 Pedosphaera parvula Ellin514 | reverse complement strand
CGGACGAGGACGGCGTCAACGCGACGCTGGCGGCGGCGGGCTTCGGAATCGGAGCGTCCGCCTTCAACTGCGCGAACAGAGGGCTGTCCGGTCGCAGCGACGACATGATGGCAATGCGCAACAGTTCATCCGCATCATCCCGCGCGGCGAGCTGTCTCAGCAGCGACTCAATCCTTTCCGGCGGCCATGCTCCGAGCGAAAAGGCCGCCTGCAAACGGACAGCGGCATCACTGTCCATCGACGCTGCGGCGACGGCGGCGAACACCGCTTCGCCTTTCCCCGCCATCGCCTCGCTTTGCCTGAGTGCTTCACAGCGGACAGCGAAATGCGGATCAGCAAGCGCGGTCACCACGCCTTCCTGAGTGAGCGCACCGAGCAGGCCGAGCGTGGCGAGGGCTTGAAATCGAACCTGCGGCGCATGGGTCACGGCCAGCAATTGCACCAGCAATCCGTTCACTGAAGCATCAGCCCGCTCAACGAGCAGGCGCTGGGCGGTGTCGCGCTGCCAGCCATTCGCGCTGTCCATCGCGGCGACGAGTTCACGCGTGCTTTTGGCGGCGAGATTCGGGATGGGCCGACGCGTCTTGCCCTCAGGCACCACACGGTAGATGCGTCCCTTGTCTTCCCCAGCCCGCACCTCAAGCCGCGCCAGCGTCTCCGGCGAAATCCATTCGGGATGTTCGAGGCTGAAGCGATACATGTCCGCGACGTAAAGCGCGCCATCCGGTCCGGTCCTGGTCGTGATGGGGCGGAACCAGTTGTCCGTGCTCGCGAGAAATTCACTCTGCTCCTCACCCGCAGCGCGATGGCTGGTAAAGCCAGCGCCAGCGCGCACGAGCACCTCGCGATGAACGACGTTATGCACCGGCTCGCTGGCGAAAACGCTCGTGGCGAACTCCGGCCCGAACAAATCATCGCGATAAGGAGTGGGACTGCACCCGCTCGTGACGTGGTTGATCGACCACGGCTGGTTCGGTCGCACCATCGCTACGCTCGCGGGAAAGACGCGGGTCGAATCGTCGTAGTTGGCCAGCATGTGCAGCACGCGCTTCACGGCGAGCCGTGGATTCCGTCGCAGATAATGTTCGGGCAACGTGACGTGCCAGAGCCAGGTGGGGTTGTTGTTCCCGAACCAGTTTCCCCAGTCATCGCGACGCCGGGCGAACTGCGTTTGCGCGGACACCGTCTCGAGTTCGCCGGTGTCCGGCCGGAAACGGATGTCGCGTCCGCTGATGGAAACAGTCTTCCCCGTGGCAATCGACTTCACCTTGCCGCCGCTGTCGCCGTTCGCAGCGTAGATCCAGCCATCAAGTCCCCACTCGAATCCGTTGAAGCGATGCTGCTGGTTGCCGGGCGCAAACCCGGTGAACAACACCTTCCTCACGTCAGCCCGACCGTCGCCATCCGTGTCCTCCGCGTAAAACAAATCGGGAGCCGCAGCGATGAGAGCGCCCTTGCGCCACGGCATCACGCTGGACGGGAAGGCCACGCCTTCGAGGAACGGGATGGCCTTGTCGTATCGCCCGTCGCCGTCGGTATCCTCGATCACTTTCACCACGCCGCCAGGCTTGCCTTTGCCATCCAAACCCAGCGGATAGTCCCGCATCTCCACGACCCATAGACGCCCATCCGCTCCCCAATCAAATGAGATAGGATCTATCACCACCGGCTCCGCTGCCACCAGCTCGACACGAAATCCCGACCGCACACGAAACGATGCAAGCGCTTCCTCGGGCGATTTCGGCGGCGGCATGTCGAACGCGATCAATTCCTTCAACGAACGCCTCTCCACCATCGCTGGCTTCCCCTCGACCGCTGGTCGCGTGATAATCAACTGGCCATCCTCGATTCGCACCTCGGCGCCGACGACCGACGGCGGTTCCTTGGCGGCACCGGCCCGTTCGCCAGAGCGGACGAATTGCGACCAGCCGCGCGTCCAGCCCAGATCGAGCCTCACGTTTTTCGACCAGAGATGAATCGCGTGGCGTTGCGGATTCGAGAAGAGGATGTCGTCGAAGCCATCGCCGTTCAGATCCACGAAACGAAGCCCGGCGTCCTTGCCGTTGTCGTCGGCGAGCCGCACGCCATCGGGTAAGGTGAAATTCGCTTTCGCCCAAGTCTTGTCCGTCGGATTCCAGCGTTGGAATTCGTTCGTCCCCGGACTGCTGATCAACTTCTCCTTCACGCCATCGCCGTCAAAGTCGTGGAGCAACGAGACAGGCTGCGCGGTCGCGCCGCTAACGAACATCATCATCGCCACAAGCGCGCATCGATACCCGTATCCGCCGACGTCAGGAGGCGGATTCCCCTGACTGAATAGCCCGAAGGTCCGCCTCGTCACCTCGGCGGCTACGCATTCGCAGCAATTTCGTACTCGTTGCAGGAACCAACAGCGACGCGACCGGAGCGTTCTCATTTTCCAAGCTTCTCCAGGACGTTGCGCGTGATGCGATCCACGGCGAGATCGCCGCCGCGCAGTCCGTGCGACCAGTCGGTGCTGCCGCAGGTGAACACCGTGCCGCCGCGCGTATAGACCCCGAGCACGGCGTTGCCCTTGCGACCGTTCTCCCACTGCTCGTACCACTGGCAGTCGTCGGGATGCCATTGTGCCGGCGCGGTGCCGAGCACTTCAAACGTGTCCGGAGTTCCGTCACGATGGGTGGGCGTCGGGAGTCCATCCTTCCAGGTCAATTCGCAGCCGTCGCATTCGTAGCCGACGATCGTGTCCTTGCCGCCAAAGGCGTCGTCGCGTTTCAATCCCGTGCCCGCGAAGAGCCAGTGCTCCGGCCGATGCACGGTGTAAGCCCCGCTGCCGTCCATCAGTTGGCCGTGACTCTTGTGATAACCGCCCCACAGAAAGCCGACCCCGGTGAGCTGATTCTCCGGGCGCTTCACGAGGTGATGACTCCAGAGCGAAGACAGCGTCGCGTAACTTTCGCGCGCGGCATAGACCGGGTCCGAATGGAAGTTCTGCTTCCAACACGTGAGCGCCTTCCCGTCCTCTTCTGCGCGAACCTGCCAGCAGACCGAGTTACCGCTGAAGAACGCCACGTTGCCGCCGGCGGCGATGAACTTCTCCAGGTTATCGCGCATGGGCGCGGACCAGTATTCATCGTGCCCGACGCTGAGCACGAGGCGATAGGCGTTCAGCATCTCCGGGCGCGACTCCAAATCCCCGTTCGCCGCGTAGTCGAAGGTGAAGCCGCTGCGCTCCGCCCATTCGACGAACGGTCGCTCCCAGTTGCCGAACTGGCTCGACGGCGGACGCTCGAAGGAGACGCGATGACCCTGATTGCCGCCGCGACCATGGAACGCGTAGAGGCTGAAGCCGCCCCAGTTGTTATAGGCGTTGTAGGTGTGAGTGGAGAGCTGGAGAAGAATCTTCGAGCCTTTGCCCGGCTCGGCTGGTCGCAGCACAAAGTAGCAACTGCCCTCGGCGGTGCGCGTATTGCGCTGGATGAATTTCCCGCCGCCATCGCGCGCCCGCAGCGTCACCTGGTAATAGCCACTACGCCACTCCGCCGGAATCTTCAACGTCATCGCCGACGGCCAGCGACAGCCATGCGAAGACGCATCCTCGGGGACAGGATGCTCGCGTCCCACGACCGAGGCAGACGACCAAACGGATTCTGATTTTGCACCGAGCCGCACGATCTCGACGGAGAACGCCGCCGCACTGGTGGACACATGCAAGGTCAGGTCCTCCGCCGGCGCGTAGCTGACGCGCCCCGCATAGCCTTCGACAAAGAGAGCGCGCGGCTCATCAGCGGCCCACACCAACCGGATGCCAGCGAACCAGATCAGGGCGATGAGACAAACGATTCTGCTTCGGTCGAAACGGGAGAGTTGCATGACGTCAACCTAACAAGAGGCTCGCGACGCAATCAAGGACGACAAGAACCGGGAGGGTGATCAGAAGTGGCGGGCAGCAGTGGGAAGGTGGGACTCGTCGCGCTGCGACGAGTAGCGCCGCGTCCAGCGGCGCAACGAACTTGAGGCTGCCCGGCGCAATCAACCGCTTCACCACCCGCTGAACGCGGGTGGAATTGTCGCAGCGCGACAATTGCCACCTGCCCGCACGCCACTTCCGATCACACCCAAGAACCGGGTCGGGCGAGAACGCGACTCCGTCCAGCAATCGCGTCGGCGAACCGTCCGACTTCGCGACATAAAAAAAGGCGAACGGTTTCCCGTTCGCCTTTCGTGCGGTCAGATTTGAGATCGCTTAGTAGCGATAATGTTCCGGCTTGTACGGACCGTCCGCCGCCACGCCGAGATATTCGGCCTGGGACTTGGAGAGCTTGGTCAAGACCACGCCGATCTTTTCCAGGTGCAGGCGGGCGACTTCTTCGTCGAGCTTCTTCGGCAGGCGATACACCGTCTTCTCGTAAGTGTCCTTGTTCGCCCAGAGATCAATCTGCGCGAGCGTCTGGTTCGTGAACGAGGTCGACATCACGAACGACGGATGGCCGGTGGCGCAGCCGAGGTTCACGAGACGGCCTTCCGCAAGCATGTAGATGCTCTTGTTACCCGGCAGATAATAGCGGTCGTATTGCGGCTTGATGTTCTCGATGCGCAGGCCTTTCACCTTCTTCATCGCGTCCACCTGGATCTCGTTGTCGAAGTGGCCAATGTTGCAAACGATGGCCTGATCCTTCATCGCGAGCATGTGCGCCACGGTGATGATGTCGCAGTTGCCGGTCGTGGTGACATAGATGTCGCCGACGCCGAGCGTGCTTTCGATGGTGTTAACCTCGAAACCTTCCATCGCGGCCTGGAGCGCGTTGATGGGATCGATCTCGGTGACGATGACGCGGGAACCGTAGGCGCGAAGCGAGTGCGCGCAGCCTTTGCCGACATCGCCGTAGCCCGCGACGACGGCAACCTTGCCAGCGAGCATCACGTCGGTGGCGCGCTTGATACCGTCCGCGAGGGATTCGCGGCAGCCGTAGAGATTGTCGAACTTCGACTTGGTGACGGAGTCGTTCACGTTGATGGCGGGCACGAGCAGCTTGCCCGCTTCCTTCATCTGATAGAGGCGATGCACGCCGGTGGTCGTCTCTTCGGAAACGCCGCGCCAGGCCTTGACGATCTTCGTCCACAGGCCGGGCTTCTCCTTCGCGAGACGGCGCAGGAGCGCTTTCACGACGGAGACTTCGTGGCTGTCACCCTTGGATTCGTAGGCCCACTTGGAACCCTTTTCCAACTCGTAGCCTTTGTGAATGAGCAACGTCACGTCGCCGCCATCATCGACGACGAGCTCCGGTCCCTGGTCGCCGGCGAACAGGATCGCCTTAAGCGTGAGCTCCCAATATTCCTCCAGCGTCTCGCCCTTCCAAGCGAACACCGGCACGCCCGTCGCGGCGATGGCCGAGGCGGCGTGGTCTTGGGTGGAGAAGATGTTGCAGCTCGCCCAGCGAACATTCGCGCCGAGAGCGGCGAGAGTTTCGATGAGCACGGCGGTCTGGATCGTCATGTGCAACGAGCCGGTGATGCGCACGCCCTTGAGAGGCTTCTGCTTTGCGTACTTCTTGCGCACCGACATCAGGCCGGGCATCTCGTGCTCGGCGACGGCGATTTCTTTGCGACCCCATTCAGCGAGAGCGATGTCGCGAACGATGTAGTCTTTGCTGGTCGGAGTGTGAGCGGCGTATTGCGCGAGGTTCGGCAAGGCGGCGTTCACTTCAGCGAGCACGGCGGCGGCGGCGGATTTTTTGGCTTTGGACATAGAGCGAGTTGGGAAAGTTTTGGAGTGGAGTGTTGAGAGTAAAAAGCGGCGGACTGACGTCCGCCGCTTTCCAAGAGCGATTTCGATTACTTAACGGCCTTCTTGAGCGCGGCAGCCTTGTCGGTGCGTTCCCAGGTGATGGCGTTGAGATCGTTCACCTTGCCGAAGTGACCGTAGTTGGTCGTCTTCGAGTAAATCGGGCGAAGGAGGTTGAGCTGCTTGATGATGGCGGCGGGCTTGAAGCTGAACACTTCGCACACGGCCTTCTCAATCGCCTCATCGCTGATCTTGCCGGTGCCGAAGGTGTTCACGCACACGCTGACCGGATCAGGATAGCCGATGGCGTAGGCGAACTGGATCTCCGCGCTCGTCGCGAGACCGGCGGCGACGATGTTCTTCGCCACGTAACGGCCCATGTAAGCCGCGCTGCGATCCACCTTGCTCGGGTCCTTGCCGGAGAACGCGCCGCCACCGTGACGGCCCATGCCGCCGTAGCTGTCCACGATGATTTTGCGGCCGGTCAGACCGGTGCCGCCTTGCGGCCCGCCGACCACGAAGCGGCCGGTCGGGTTGATGAGAATCTTGGTCTTGCTGTTCAGCAGATGCGGGGGAAGAACCTTGCGAATGATCTCTTCGGTGATGAATTCGCGAATCATTTTGTTCTTCGCGCTCTCGGCGTGCTGCGTCGAGATGACGACGTTCGTGATCCCCACCGGCTGGTCGTCGCGATACTGCACGGACACCTGGCTCTTCGCATCCGGGCGAAGCCACTCCGCCTTGCCTGCCTTGCGGAGACGGGTGAGCTCGCTGCCGAGCTGGTGCGCGAACATGATCGGCGCGGGCATCAGCTCCGGCGTTTCATTGCACGCGTAGCCGAACATCAAACCCTGGTCGCCGGCGCCCTGCTCCGCCTTCTCCTTGCCGTCCGCCGCGCGGTCATCGACGCCTTGCGCGATGTCGGGGCTCTGGGAAGTGACGGCGTTCATGATGAGCACCTTGTCGGCATGGAACACGTCGTCGTCGTGCGTGTAGCCGATGCCGCGGATGGCTTCGCGGGCGATCTGGTTGAAGTCGAGCTTGGCCTTGGTCGTGATTTCGCCGCCGACCACCACGAGGTTCGACTTGGCGTAAGTCTCGCAGGCGACGCGGCTGTATTTGTCCTGAGTCAGGCACGCGTCGAGCACGGCATCCGAAATCGTGTCGCACACTTTGTCCGGATGGCCTTCGCCGACGGACTCCGAAGAGAAGATGTAGTTTTTGCTCATTCTAGTTTTAGTGTCTTGGCTTCATCTTGAAACCACATATTGACGTATCAGGATGCGAAGATATATTCAACTCGTCATTCGTCAACACGGATTTTGAAATAATTCTGAGCGAACGCTGCATCACATGTCCTCCACTCTGAAATCACTCCGTGCGCTCTCCGATCCCACCCGGCTCCGCATCGTCGCGCTCCTGGAAACCGTCGAACTCTCCGTCAACGAGCTCCAGGAAGTCACGCACATGGGCCAGTCGCGCATCTCGACGCACCTTGGCTTGCTCCAGGACGCCGAGCTCGTCCAATCCCGACGCGAGGGCAAGCGCACCTTCTATCGAATCAATCAGAACGCTGACAGCACGGCGCGGGAATTCATCGGCGTCGCGGTCCGCGGTGCCAAGGAAATGCCCGAGCACGCTGCGGACGAAGTGAACCTCAAGCGCATCCTCGCCCGGCGGAACGACCAGCAGCAGCTTTACTTCAATCAAATCGCCGGCCGCTTCGATCGCAGCTATGGACCGGGCCGATCGTGGCAAGCCTTCGGGCAAATGCTCCTGCGCGTGCTGCCGCCGCTGGTCGTCGCTGACCTCGGCGCGGGTGAAGGTCTGCTCAGCGAACTGCTCGCGCGCCGTTGCAAGAAGGTCATCGCCGTCGATAACTCGGAGAAAATTGTCGCGTTCGGTGCGGCCAAGGCGAAGAAGAACGGGCTGAAGAATCTGGAGTTCCGTCTCGGCAATTTGCAGGCTCCGCCGATTGATGCGCACTCAGTGGACCTCGTCGTCCTCAGCCAGGCGCTTCATCACGCGGAGGAGCCGGACAAGACGATTACCGCCTGCCATGGCATCCTGAAGCCGGGCGGCCAGATCATGATTCTCGACCTCCTCAAACACACCTTCGAGCAGGCGCGCGAACTGTATGGCGACCGCTGGTTGGGATTCCCCGAGAGCGATCTTCAACGCTGGCTGGAAGCGGCGGGCTTCAAGAACATCGAGATCAGCGTCGTCGCCCGCGAGGAACAGCCGCCGAATTTCGCGACCGTGCTCGCTGCGGGTGAGAAGTGAGGAATAAAGCGTAATCCGTAAAACGTAAAGGGAACGGACTCCCGTTCCTCATTACGTTTTACGCTTCACGTTTTACGTTCTACGCCTCCGCCGTTTTCTTCCGCACGAACGTGTGCGTCGAGTGACCGAAGAACATCTCGGCCGCTTCCATCATCGTTTCGGAGAGCGTCGGATGCGGATGCACCACTTCGGCGATGTCCCGGGCAGTTGCGCCCATCTCAATCGCCAGCACGCCTTCCGCGATCAATTCGCCCGCGTGACGACCGGTGATGCCGACGCCGAGAATCCGCTCCGTCTCCGGGTCGATGATCAGCTTCGTCATGCCGTCAGTGCGGTCAAAGGTCAGCGCGCGACCGGAAGCGCCCCACGGGAATTTCACGATCTCGACGACCTGGCCCTTCGCCTTCGCTTCGGCTTCGGTCAAACCACACCACGCCACTTCTGGATCAGTGAACACCACGGCCGGAATGATGATCTTGTCCCACTCCGTCACTTCCCCACAAATCGCCTCAATGGCAACGCGCGCTTCCTTGTGCGCCTTGTGCGCCAGCATGATGCCGCCCGCGATATCTCCGATGGCACAGATGACCGGGTCCGTCGTCTCCATCTTCGAGTTCACTTTGATGAAACCCTTCTCATCGCGCTCGACCTTCGTGTTCTCCAGGCCGAGATCCGCGCTGTTCGGCACACGGCCGACCGAGACGAGCACACGGTCATAAAGCTCTTCGGTGAGCACGCCGCCCGCGTCCACCGTCACCTTGATCTGCTTACCGGCGGTGGACATCTTCGCCACCTTGGTCTTGAGGCGAATCTCTTTGAAATTCTTTTCCGCCAGCTTCGCCACCGGGCGAACGAGGTCCGCGTCAGCGCCGGCAAGGATCGCATCCATCGCCTCGATCACGACCACCTTGCTGCCCAGACGCGCGTAAACGGTGCCGAGCTCCATGCCGATGTAGCCGCCGCCGATGATGAGCAGGCTCTCGGGAATCTCTTCGACATCCAGCGCCTCCGTCGAAGTCATGATGCGCGGGTTGCCCAAGTCGAACGCCTTCGGCATCGCCGGCTTCGAGCCGACGGCCACGATGGCCTTGTCATACTTGATGATCTGCTGACCTTCGCTCGTCTCAACGCGCAGCGTATGCGAATCCTCGAAATAGCCGCGCCCGTGAATCACCTGCACCCCACGCCGCTGCGCGAGACCGGCGACGCCCTGGCTCAGCTTCGTGATGATGGACTCTTTCCACGCGCGAAGCTTGGCCAGCTCAATCTTTGGTGAATCAAAGCTGATGCCGTGATGCGAAGTCTCCTTCGATTCCGCGAGCAACTCGGTCGCGTGCAGCAATGCCTTCGACGGGATGCAACCGCGCACGAGGCAGACGCCGCCGAGCCGTTTGTCCTGCTCGACGAGAATGACCTTCTTGCCCAGGTCAGCGGCATAAAACGCGGCGGCATATCCGCCCGGGCCTGCGCCGACGACAACGATTTCAGTCTTGATAGGATCCATGTGAAAAGGGAATTGGAGTAATGGAGTGGTGGATTGATGGGTCAGGGAATGACGATCTGTTCAGGACCGGTGCTGTAGATGAGGTTACTTTCTTTTAGGACAAGATGGTCGATCCAGTCACCGGCTTCCTTCTTGCGCTCCAGGCTCTCCACCAGCTTGAGCAAACCGTTTTCCAATTTGTAAGCCATCGCGTTCATCTCAGAAAAGTTCGTCTCGCTGATCTGCTCGGCTCGATGATAGGCGATCAGCCCGGAGACCGACTCGCCAATCGAACCCAGGCTGAAGTTAAGAAATTGCAGGTATTCCTTGATGGAACGCCGGCAATACCCTTCTGCGATGTTGCGATGCACGGAGTCGGTGGAGGCGATTTGTTGCAACGCCACTTTCTTGAGCTCGAATGGAAACGAACGAAAGGCCCGGCACGTCATCACGTACAGAGCAACCGCATCCTCCCAGACGCGCAATTGCTGGTAGCCACGGTTCTTGTTCTTAAAGGCGGGTTCCATCACTCCAACACTCCATCACCCCAGCTTCAAATCGCCCTCGGTGAAGGCCGCGAACGCCGCGATGAGGTCGACGGTGAATCGCGCCGCCGTCCCGCCATCGATGACGCGGTGGTCATACGAAATCGCGATCGGCATCATCAAGCGCGCTTCGATCTTCTTGTCCTTCACCACCGCCTTGAGCGCGCCCTTGCCGATGCCGAGGATGGCCACTTCCGGCTTGTTCACGATCGGCGTGAAATGCGCACCGCCGATACCGCCCTGGTTCGAGATGGTGAACGTGCCGCCCTTCATGTCGTCGAGCGTCACCTTGCGATCCCGCGCCTTCTCCGCGACTTCCTGGATGTCCTTCGACAACTGGAACAGCGACTTCTTGTCCACGTCACGAATCACCGGAACGAGCAAGCCCAGCTCCGTGTCCACCGCGAGACCGATGTGATAATACGCCTTGGTCACGATATCGTGCGCGACCTCGTCGATGCTCGAGTTGAAGATCGGATGCTTCTTCAGCGCCGCCGCCACCGCCTTCAGCGCAAAGGACGTCAGCGTGAGACGCGCCCCCGCCTTCTCGAACTCAGGCGCGAACTTCTTCCGCAGCTCCATCAAGTCGGTGATGTCCACGTCGTCGAACTGCGTGACATGCGGGATGGTGTTCCAGTTCTCAACCATGCGGCGGCTGATCGTCTTCCGCAGCGACGTCATCGGCTTCTTGGAAACCTCGCCCCACTTGGAGAAATCAATCTGCTCAACGGGCGCTGGAGCCGGAGCCGCAGCCACGGCCGCTGAACGAGCGGGCTTCGGAGCCGCCGCCGACTTGACCAGCCGCTGGATGTAAGCGCGCACATCCGACATCACGATGCGGCCACCGTTTTCGCTGCCGCGAATGCGGCGCAGATCGATGCCAAGCTCGCGTGCGATGCGGCGAATCTCCGGCGACGCGGCGGGCGGCAAACCACCCTCGACCACATCATCTGCCGAGGCTTCGACCTCCTCCGACTCCTCTGCTTCTGGTTCGGCATCGACAGGAGCGCGCACCACCGGAGCAGCCTTCGCCGCCACTTTGGCCGGCTTCGGAACCGCTGGCGCAGCACCGGCCGCCACGCCTGCTTCTGCAACAGTTAGAATGACCTGACCCACCGCGATGCGGTCGCCTTCCTTCACTCGAATCTGCGTCACGACCCCCGCCGCGGTCGACGGGATCGGCGCGACGGCCTTTTCGTTTTCGAGCTCCAGGATGGTCTGGCCTTTGGTGACGGTGTCTCCCTCTTTGACGAGGATACTGACCACCGCGCCACCATCGGCGGTTTCACCAAGCTTGGGCAATCTTACGTCCATATAAATAATTAAGCGGGCAATCCGGCTTCGTCTATTGGCAATCCAACATCGGGAATCGATTTGGGGCGGCCCGGAGGGCCACAACGGCGCGAGAGTCTAGGCAAGGCTTTTGGGAAGCCAAGAGGAAATGTAAGCCCAAACGGCGCCGCTGGAGTTCACGCCCAAGGTGCCGCCTCGCCAATTGCGTCCCCTGCCCCACCTCCCACGCCAAAGAAAAGGCCGGACCGTGCGTGCCGGTCCGGCCGTGAATTGCCCTGCGTTCGATTACGCCGCCTTGAGCGTAATCACCGGCGTCGCCGTCGGGCGCACCAATGTATGGTCGCACCTCGTCGATCTTGGGCGATACTTTGGCGACGGATCGCCATCCGGCGGAGCAGTTGTGGAAGGTTGGGCTCTCTGGCCAGCGGCGTGGTCCTCAAAACCTTTCC
>CAMCCU010000131.1 GCA_945872975.1 Pedosphaera parvula Ellin514 | reverse complement strand
CTCACCCTCAAGGTGCCCCGCGCGATATGGAGCGTCGCTTTCAGCCCCGATGGCCAACGTATCGCCACCGGCATCGCCGGAGCCAACGCCACGGTCAAGGTGTGGTCTGCCGCGCCGCTGCCGTAGCTGGCCAGGCGGGCTGAAGCTTGCGTTCGGAGCGCGACTGTGTCCGTACGCGAATGACCTTCCGGCCGGATGCGCCGACGTCACTTTCCGACGGCTGCATGAGCAAGCTGAAGGCCGAAGATTTTCTCATTGGGCCGCACTCCGGCTGGGGTTATCAACGCGGCCGTTGGACGGGCGGCTGCGAAGTCGTCTTCGAGCCGCGCGAACAGCGAGTCGTGCTCCGACGACACTCGGGCGAACTCGCGATGCTCGCCCAGGCAGCGGCCAACCTTCCGACCGGACGGAGCGGCTCCAATTCCGTTTATCGACGAGCAAATGACACCGCCCGAACGCCGCGCGCGCGCGAAGCTTTTTGCCTGCTGCTAAATTTTAACGAGGTCGTGTACGTGGATTAATTCAAGGCTCTACGCCCCTCGCTGTTCCCGTCGCGCTCGCTTTTTGTTGGCGTCATTTCTACCATCGTGCCCATGTCCGACGTCACCCAGTTGCTCCACGCCATTGACGCAGGCGATCCGAAGGCCGCCGACCAGTTACTCCCGCTGGTGTATGAAGAATTGCGGAAGCTGGCGGCGGTCCGCATGGCCAACGAGAAGATGGGGCAAACCTTGCAGCCCACGGCGCTGGTGCATGAGGCCTGGCTGAAGATCGCCGGGGACGGCGGCGAGCAGTTCGCCAATCGCCGGCATTTCTTCAAGGCGGCGGCCACTGCCATGCAGCAGATCCTCATCGACAACGCCCGGCGCAAGCAGCGCATCAAACACGGCGGCGATCAGGCGGGCGAAGAATTGCACGAGTCCCGCATCGCGGTGTCTGTCCCGTCCGAAGAGTTGCTGGCCGTCAACGACGCCCTGGCGGCGCTGGCCCTGGAGGATCCTCAGGCCGCGGAGGTGGTGCAGATGCGTTACTTCGTCGGAATGAGCGTGCCGGAAATCGCGGACGCGCTGGACCTGGCACCCCGCACGGTGGATCGGCACTGGGCCTTCGCCCGGGCCTGGCTGAAGCGCACCATCCGGGCGTCCCTTTCCGGACCCTCGGGGCTGGCCTGAACATTTTCTGAGATTCCGTGGCGTGACTGGCCTCACGATCTCGCCTTGAGTAGATATCATGAACGAACGCGAAATCTTCTTTGAGGCGCTGGAGATGCCCACGCCGGAGGGGCGCGCAGCCTATCTCCACGGAGCCTGCGGCCGGGACGTCACGCTCCGGCGCAAGGTCGATGAGCTGCTGAAGGAACATTTTTCCAACGACAGCCTGCTCGCGGGCCCGGCGTTGGAAGGAGCCGCTCCCGCCGTACCCGTGCCTCCTCCATCCGAAGCCTCCGCGCAAATGCTCGGGCGCTACAAGCTTCTGGAGAAGATCGGCGAAGGCGGTTTCGGCGACGTCTGGATGGCGGAGCAGCGTGAGCCGGTGAAGCGCCGCGTGGCGCTGAAGATCATCAAGCTGGGCATGGACAGCCGGCAGATCGTGGCGCGCTTCGAGGCTGAACGGCAGGCGCTGGCCATGATGGACCATCCGAACATCGCCAAGATTTTTGACGCGGGGACGACGGAAGCGGGGCGTCCGTACTTCGTGATGGAATTGGTGCGCGGGATCAAGATCACCGAGTATTGCGACCAGAACCAGCTCCCCACCAAGGAACGGCTCGATCTCTTCATCAAGGTTTGCCAGGCGATTCAGCACGCGCACCAGAATGGGATCATCCATCGCGACATCAAGCCGTCGAACATCCTCGTCACGCTGCACGACGGGGTGCCCGTGCCGAAGGTGATCGACTTCGGCATCGCCAAGGCCACGCAGGGCGAGCTGACGGACAAGACGGTGTTCACCCAGTTCCAGCAATTCATCGGCACGCCCGCCTACATCAGTCCCGAGCAGGCGGAGATGAGCAGCCTGGACATCGATACGCGCGCCGACATCTACAGTCTGGGCGTGTTGCTCTACGAACTGCTCGTCGGCCAGACGCCGTTTGATGCGAAGGAGATGATGAAGGGTGGCCTCGAAGCGCTGGTTCGGATTATTCGCGAGCGCGAACCGATGCGGCCCTCGACCAAGCTGAACACGCTCCCCGGAGACGCCCGCACCACGGCGGGCAAACGACGGCAGACCGACGCGGGCAAGCTCGTGCATCAGATCCAGGGCGATCTCGATTGGATCGTGATGAAGTGCTTGGAAAAAGATCGTGCCCAGCGTTACGACACTGCCAACGGCCTGGCCGCCGATCTAAAGCGACACCTGAACAACGAGCCCGTCCTCGCCCGTTCCCCGAGCGCGGCGTATCGGTTTCAGAAGATGGTTCGTAGGAACAAACTCGCCTTCGCAGCGGTCACGAGTGTCGCGGCAGCGCTCGTGCTTGGGGTCGTTGCGAGCACCTGGCAGGCAATCCGTGCGACCCACGCGGAGCGCGAACAAAACCGCCAGCGCGAAGCGGCGGTGAAAGCCAGCGCCAGCGAGGCGGCGCAGCGCAAGCTCGCCGACATGCAGTTGGCTCTCCAGGCGTGGGAAGATGGCGATCTTCAGCGGGCCAAAGATTTGATCGAGGCCAGCCGTCCCGAGCCAGGCCAGTCGCCTGGGTTCGAGTGGCGCTATCTCAGGAAACTCTGCCAGGACCAAAGCCACGAAACCTTCGGCGGCTCCAACCGCCAATACCGATCCGCGCTGTTTTTCGATCGCGATTCGCTCCTGCTCAACGACGAGCAGACGATTACTCTTCACAATCTTGCCCGGCGCAAAGACGAGTTGCTGCTCGAAGATCAGGACGGAATCCTGGACCCCGCCTCTTGTTCCGGGAACACAAACCTTCTTGCCACGGTGACCGACGACGGACGCATCAAGGTATGGGATCTCGCGGCCAGAACCGTGCGGGTGGAGTTGGAAGGGCATCCACGCTCCCCAACCGCCGCCTTCAACTCTCCCTACAACAGCATCGCCTTTTCTCCAGACGGAAGATGGCTGGCTTCGGCAATTTCGGACAACGCCGTCAAGCTGTGGGATGTCGAGTCGGGAAATCCCAAGCCCGCCCGGATCATCCACCGCTATGCGTCCTGGGCGTGCAGCGTCGTCTTTTCCCCCGACGGAAGGCTCCTGTTCTCCGGCGGGAGCGACACCACGATCCGCGCCTGGAATGTCACCACGGGGGCGGAGGCGGGAAATCCATTCGAGGGTCACAAAGGCTGGGTTTACGTGCTGGCAATTTCTCCGGACGGCCTGCGGTTGGCCTCCGGAGGTTCCGACAGTACGGTCATCGTCTGGGATGTGGCCTCGCGCAGACTGGAGACAAAGTTCGGCGGTCACATCGCTGCCGTTACGGCGTTGGCTTTTTCCCCCGACCATCGCATTCTCGCGTCGGGAGCCTTCGATCACACCATCCGGCTCTGGGACTTGAAAACGGGCCAACAACTTTCGCTGCTTCGCGGACACACCGCTTCGTTGAGGTGGCTCAGGTTCTCGCCGGATGGACAGTTGCTCGCATCCCGAAGCGAGGACGGTCTGGTCAAACTGTGGCATGTCACGCCTGGCTTGGAAGACAACACACTGACCAGCAGTCAGAACTCCTTGGGGGATGTGGCTCTGTCCCCAGATGGGCGGCGTCTGGCTTTCGCAGGAGTCGATCACTTCGCCGCCGAATTGTGGGACCTGCCCACTCGGAGGCGAACCCTCCTCACCGGACATTCCAACGATCTTGTGGGCGTGGCCTTTTCCTCCGACGGCAGGATTCTCGCCACGGGCAGTCACGACCAGACGGTGAGACTGTGGGACGTGAACGATGGCAGCGCCGTCGCCACGCTCACCAACGGATTTCCCGTGGGCTCCCTCGCCTTTTCACCAGACGGACGAACGCTGATCGTCGGCGGATCCCGGCATCATTTCCGAGTGGGTGGCCGGGCGGGCCTGCAGTTCTGGGATGTGCCGTCGCGCCAGGCGACCGGGACAATTCCCGGCGACGCGTCGGACATTGTCCAGGTGGCGTGGTCTGATAGCGGATCGTTGCTGGCGACCGGTCACAAAGAAGGCTCCGTCAGTTTATGGGACGCCCAAACTCGCCGGCTTCTCCATCGATTTGAGAGTCAGTCCGGGGAGTCGGTCATCATTGGGGGGCAGTCCGGTAAATCGGTCATCAGCCTGGCGTTCTCTCCGACCGAGCCGCTTCTGGCCGCCGGTGATTGGGGCGGAAACATCGTGCTCTACAACACCTCGACGATGGAAATGCTTCGCCCGCCGCTCAAGGCGCATACCTGGAGGGTGAGTTCCCTCGCCTTCAGCCCGGACGGTCGCACCCTGGCATCTGCGGGTGAAGGCGGAGGACTGAAGCTATGGCATGTGGCCACACGCCAATTGGCCCTTACTCTGAGGAGGCACGTTGGCCCGATCCGAGGGATCGCCTTCTCGCGGGGTGGCAATCTCATGGCCAGTTGCGGCGTCGATGGCACCGTGCGGCTCTGGCCTGCCGCGGCTCTCGAAGAAGCCGACGACGCCACAAAGAAAAAGCAGTGAACCCAACACTGCACCTACTGACCTTGGGCGGTACTGGCTTTTCTCCATAGGCGGCTCCCTGCTCCGGACGAGCGGCATCTTCCTCGTCCACCCATCGCGCTTTGATATCGCTCCTCCGGAGCTTCGCCAGATTTTTGTTCCCGCGTTGCTACAGATATTCCGCTCCTGACGGAGCTTGCCCCATCGGCTCTGCGCGCTGTTTTCACCGCGTCCGCTCCCCTCAAAAAAATAATTCGAAATCCGTGGCGTGATTGACCGGGGAAAAACGCCTTGGACCGGTGACACGACAAACCGTCGTCACAAGAACAAACAAAAACAGCCTATGAAAATGCTCAAGAACCTCACATTCGCGGCCCTCGCGGCGCTCTGCTTAAACGCTCCCCTGCGCGCCGACGAGCAAGTGCCGTTCAAGGGGCATTTTAATCCCATCATTCTCTCGGCAACGCCAATCGACGCAACCGATGTGCGGTTCGAGTTGGATGTGAATGTCCGGGCGACCCATCTGGGCAAAGCCCGGGGGCCGAACAAGGCGTGGAAAACACGGCCGAACTCCAGCACGGCCACAGCGCATGAACACGACCACCGGCGTGAATCGGTCAATTCTGCAAAATTCACAACAACCCCAGCGCACGCAGGCGGCGCTTCGCACCTTGCAGCCAAGCTGCCGCCGCTGCCCCGCGATGTCACCGAGATCAAGTTCGGCGACTTCTTCGTGAGGCCCGTGGGGACGCGCGGGCTGGAGGTGACCGACCAGCTGCGCCAGCTCGACGGCCGGCGTGTGCGCATTCTCGGATACATGGTGCAGCAGGAGGAGGCGCCGCCGGGACGGCTACTCCTGGCTCCCGTGCCGGCGCAGATTCACGAGCACGACAACGGCCTGGCCGATGATCTTCCGCCGTCGCTGGTCTTTGTCTCGGTTCCGACGTTGCCGGACAGCCCGGTGCCGCACGTGCCTGGACTCATGCTGCTGACCGGCACGCTGGGTGTGGGTGGCCAGGCGGAGAAGGATGGTCGCATCTCCCTGGTGCGCCTTACGCTGGATCCGCCGGAGCGCAAAACTTCCAACCGGAAAAAACTATCCGTTCCCACGGGCAAGGGCGCGGAACGGCTGATGTCCAATGTCAGTCTGAAGCAGGACGCGCGGCGTTGAGCCTCGACGCCCTGCCTGGCCCATCACCAAACCACAACAAAACAAGGAAAGGTCCGTCCCAATGAAACGTATGTTCACTCAAGTCCGCCAAGGTCTGCTGGTGCTCGCCGTGGGCGCTGCGGCTGCGGCTTCCCCTGCCAATGCGGCGCCATTCGTCTCCCGGCTCACGCCGCCCAGCGCGCTGTTCAGCTTCGGCGACGCATCGCCGCCGATCATCTCGCGGTTCCTGCCCGGCCAGAGATTTGATCTGCAGGCCACCGTGTCGCCGGATGCCGGACAAACCATCGTCGCCGCCGAGTTTCAAGTCGACGGCGTGACGGTGCCGGGCTCGGTGTCCTTCACCGCTGCCACCGTCGCCGGCAAACCGCCGGGAACCGTCGTGGTCTCCCTGCGCGCCTGCGCGAGCAGCGTCGCGGGACTGCACACGCTGACGCTCAACGCCACGCAGAGCGACAGCCTGACGGTATCCACCAACGGCAACTTCGAAATTCAAGCCATCCGCCCGACCATCTACGGCGCGAAGAATGTGATCATCCTGATCGGCGACGGCATGGGCATCGCGCAACGGACCGCCGCGCGCATCATGCTCAACGGCGTGGGCCTCGGGAAAGCCAACGCGCCGCTGGCGATGGACAGCTTCCCCACCCACGGCACCGTGAGAACGCATTCGCTGAACTCGATCGTCACCGACTCGTCGCCCGGTGCCTCGTGTTACGCCACGGGCAACAAGGCGAACAACAACCAGCACGGCGTCTTCCCCGACGACACGACGGACAATGGAGACAATCCGCGCATCGAATCGATCGGTGAATTCCTGCACCGCACCCAAGGCCGCTCGCTCGGCATCGTCACCACGACCGATGTGTTCGATTCCACGCCCGCCGCGTTCGGCTCGCACACGCAGGCTCGCGCCGCTGGCACGGGAATCATCGATGAGTTCTTTGATGAACGCTCTTCCAGCGGTCTCAAGGTGCTGCTGGGCGGGGGTCGGAAATGGTTTCTGCCGAACACGACCGCTGGCTCCGGCCGCACGACCACCACGGATTATGTCGTCCCAGCCGATGTCTCCGCCGCCTGGGGCGTGCCCGCCGGAGCGCTCGATCCTGCCCGTGATCTGCTCAGCGAGTTTGTTGCGGACGGGTTTACCTACGTTCCGGATGCGACTTCGCTCGACGCTGTTCCGGCTGGCACGCAAAAGCTGCTCGGCCTCTTCAACCTCTCGAACATGAACGTCGCCAAGGACAAGATCGACAAGCGCCGGAACCCCGGCACGCCCGGCGTGGTGGATGACTTCGGGTTCCCCGATCAGCCGATGCTCGATGAGATGGCCGGCAAGGCGCTCGAGGTCTTGAGCCAGAACCCCAAGGGATTCGTGGCCCTGATTGAAGGCGGCTCCATCGACAAACAGGCGCACCTGATGGACTCCGAACGGTGGATCATCGACACCATCGAGTTCGACCGCGCCATCGCCCGCTGCCGTCAGTTCGCCGAGTGCAATCCGGGCACCCTCGTCATCGTCACCGCTGATCACGAATGTGCCGGCGCGAACATCATCGGCGCGTCGCGTGTCACCCACGCGCAACTCGTCGCCCGCGCCGCCTCCGGCGTTGGCGCGGCACAATTGCGCAACGGCGTGGTCGGCACGCTCGACCAGGCCGGCTTCCCATACTATCCCATCGACGACGACGGCTACCCGACGACCACCGACATCGACGGCCGCATGTTGATTGGCTACGCGTGCAATGCGGATCGTTACGAAGATTGGATCACCAATCTCCTGCCGATGCAGAACGCCTCCCACGGCATCGCCACCACGCCGCCGCTCCCCGGTTATCCGCAGAACCCGCTCCAGCGCGACACCGCGGGGAACTTCCTGATCACCGGTCAGATTCAGGACGCCATCGCCACGCACACCGCGTCGGACATCGTGCTCTCGGCCTATGGCCGGCACGCGGCGCTCTTCAACGGTGCGATGGACAACACGGATGTGTTCTTCCGTGTCATGCGCGTGGCGTTGGGAGATGTGACGGTGACACGCGACATCCTGCAAAACGCGCTCAACTCCAAAGCCATCCCGTGATCACTTCACGCCATTGATCGAGGGAGCCGGAGAACCACCACGCGCCCGCTGGTCCAGGGCCGGCGGGCGCGTTCGGGTGGACCGGTGGTTCGGCGATGACGAACAACTCAAACTCTCGGCAAACTTCCCGAAAATCACAGTTGGCTCTGTTCCTCCTTCGATCTCAAATGAATGCGATACCAGTTTGCCACACCGTGAAGGCAGCTCAACTGCATCTCGAAAGAATATGTTTATGAATTTCAAAACCCGGCACGGGACGTTCCTTCTTGCAGTCTGGATTATAATCCTCGGATGCGGAGAAGCGCAGGCGCAACTCCGTGAGAACTGGGTAGCGCGTTACCGTGGGCCGAGCGGGGGCAACGATTCCGCCAGTTGCATCGCCGTGGATACGAACGGCAATGTAGTTGTGTTCGGACCCTCCAGCGGCGCGACAGTCGACGACGTTTCGGCACTGATCAAATACGATCGCAGCGGCAACCAGTTGTGGGTCGCGCGGGACAGCCAGGCATTCCCCGACTACACGCTCGCGAGAACCTCCGGAGGGCGACGTTCCATGTGCCTGGATGGCGAGGGGAACATTATCGTGACTGGGGTGTTCTGGCCGCAGACCAACAACTCATCAGATTTCATCACGGTGAAGTACAGTCCGGAGGGCACGAAACTTTGGTCGGCGCGTTTCAACGGCCCATCCGACCCATCGCCCGACCTGTCGCCAGGTTACTCCCATGACGTGCCGGCGGAACTGGTAGTGGACGGATCCGGGAATGTGTATGTGACGGGTTCCTCGATCACTCCTGTGGGAGCGGATTATGTCACCATCAAATACGATTCCACCGGCCAGCAGCGCTGGACCAGGCGCTACGACGGCCCCGCCCACGGCCAGGATGTTCCCGCCGCGATTGGCGTGGATACGAATGGAAATGTCTTCGTCAGCGGATCTTCTTCGGGCGCGGACATAGCGCAAGATTTCCTCACGATAAAATACGACCCGGACGGCAACGAACTCTGGACCTCACGATACGACGGACCGTTCCATTCGGCGGATGAGGCGGGGGCGATGGCAGTCGATACGTCAGGCAATGTTTATGTGGTGGGGAACTCGGTCGGATCGGGCCATTGCGCCGGCAACTCGGACGCTGCCTGCCAGGACATCACAGCGGTCAAATATGACACGCACGGCAGCCAACTTTGGGTCACGCGGCACGAACGCCTCGGAGAATCTGAACAAGCGACCGGCGCTGCCGTGAACGACGAGGGCGATCTTTATGTGTCAGCCGCCTCGGGAGGTTTGCTCAAGTTCGACAAGGATGGCGGGTTGGTCTGGGCTTCGGGATTCCATCTGTCCGAGATATGGGGCGGTCATGCGGGCGCAACTGCTCTCGACTCCCAAGGCAACGTCTATGTGACCGGCCATGCCAATGTCGGAGGAGGACTTGGTTATGCCACCGCGATGTATGATGCCGATGGCAACCGGCGTTGGATCGGGGGCTATAGTGTGCCTGGCACTTACGGGCATCTGGCAAAGGCGCTGGCGGTGGATGCTTCGGGCAAAGTGCATGTTACCGGCGGCTCCGTGTCCGTCATCACCCCGTTCAGTGATGACTTCGTCACGGTCCAGTATTCCCCCGTGAACGTGGCCGGCGCTCCTGTCATCAACTCGCTCCCCAGTAGCATCACGGTCTCCACCGGCGAGAACGCGACGCTCGTAGCGACGGCGACCGGAGAGGAGCCGCTGCAATATCGTTGGGTGCGTCGAGGCTGGCCCCAGCGGGATTCCCACGGGCCGACTTTGACTTTGAGCAACTTATCCGTGACGGACATCTCCGATTGGTCGGTGGAGGTCACCAATACATGGGGAACAAACATCAGCCGCTACGTCCGGGTGATGGTCAACGGTGCGCCTGTCATTAGCAACCAGCCGCAGGATCAAACGTCGCTGGAGATCGCCGGCACCATCACGGTATTCTACATGGAAGCTGTCGGAACTCCGCCGCTGTTCTTCCAATGGTTAAAGGAAGGTGTTCCCGTGGGCTTGAACCGGGACTATTTCGACCTGTCGAATCCACGCGCAGCAGACAGCGGCACCTACAGCGTGGTGGTGACGAATGCGTACGGCTCCGTCACGAGCGCGCCAGCCAGGCTGTCCGTCCTGCCGCCGGTTCCCATCGTCTCCCAGCAACCTCAAAGTCAAACCAACGTGCGCGGCGCCTCGGTGTCCTTTGTCGTCGGCGCCTACAACCAGACCTACCTGCCGGACCCTCCACGCTACCAGTGGGAGTTCAACGGGAACAGCCTCCCCGGCCAAACCAACACCACGCTGATCATCACCAACGCGCAGCGGGCCAACGAGGGCGTTTATCGCGCGGTCATCTCGAATCCATTCGGCTCGATCAGCAGCGCACCAGCCACTCTCGTGCTGCTCGATCCCGGCCCCGGATGGTTTGCCAATGTTCAGCCAATATGGATCTCGGATGATGACGATGCGTTTCCGTATCCGTCGGAGATCGAAGTTTCGGGAGTTTCAGGACACATCACCAACCTGTCGGTTTCCTTGATCGGCCTGGAGCATTCCTGGTCTTCTGACATTGATGCCTTGCTGGTTGGCCCGGGCGGGCAATCGGTGTTGCTGATGTCCGATGCGGGCTCCGGGATCAGTGTCGCGGGAATAAACCTGACCTTCAACAAGGACGCAGCGTTGATCATTCCTCAGCCGGGGCCGCTCACGTCGGGAAGATTCCGCCCGGCCAACTATGGTCAATTCCCGGATTACTTCAGCGCACCGGCTCCGCCCGGGCCGTATGGAACGGACTTGTCCGTCTTTGACGGGACGAACCCGAATGGAGCGTGGCGACTTTTTGTGGTGGATGACGACGAGCGCGCGTCCGGGCTCATCGCGGGTGGATGGAGGATTGATTTGCAAGGAGACGGCACGCCGCCCGGAATCGAACCGGGAGCCCTTGACCACTGGCACGTCAGCCACAGTTCAATTACGAATTTTACGATGGGCGTGACCACAGGCCCGGGCGGATTCGTCGCGGTGGGGAATCGAGGGACCATTTTCCTCTCGCCCGACGGCTACGAATGGACTGGACGCGAATCAGGCATCAACGTCGTTTTGAATGATGCGGTGTCGGACGGTGGAACGCTCGTGGCCGTAGGAGCTGCGGGAGCCATTCTCACTTCCACGGATGGCAGCAACTGGGTGAGACGCGTTTCGGCGACGACCGTCACGCTTCATGATGTGACCTACGGTGACGGACGATTCGTCGCCGTCGGCGAGTCGGGAACGATCCAGGTGTCGCTTGATTCCGGAGTGAACTGGCAGCCCGTCAGTTCGGGGACAAATCGTACGCTCCTCGGAGTGGCTTACGGGCAGGGCGTGTTCGTGTCCGTGGGTGTCCAGGGTGTCATCCGTATCTCGACCAACGGACTGAATTGGGTTGCGGGGATCTCGACCAACACTCTAACGCTAAACGCCGTAACCTACGGCGGCGGCCTGTTCGTCGCCGTCGGCGACAACCGAACGATTTTGACGTCGTCGGATGGCAGGAATTGGACGCGACAGACAGTGGCGCCGGGCATTGGTGCCCCGTTCCAGGATGTGATTTATGCCAGCGGCACGTTCGTCTGCGGCGGAGTCACCGGAATACTGTTCAGCTCGATCAACGGCCAGGACTGGACGGCGCGAAGCTTTCCGACTGGGCAACACATTTATGGCCTGGCCTTCAATGGGGCAACTTTCGTGGCAGCGTGCAATGGAAGCACCAACGTCATCTTCCAGTCAGACCCTGTCTTTCCGCAAGAGCCCCGCCTCGTCCGACCACCGCTGGATACGGTCGTGCTCCTCGGTGGCAAGACCAACTTGACCGTCACGGCGGTCGGCACCTCGCCTCTCACCTACCAATGGCTGCGCGACAATGCTCCACTGCCCGGAGCCACCAACCGGATGCTCACGTTTTCCAATACGCAGGTTTCGGCCGAAGGAAGCTATCGAGTAAC
>CAMCCU010000130.1 GCA_945872975.1 Pedosphaera parvula Ellin514 | reverse complement strand
AACGCGGGGCTGCTAGACTATTTGCGCGCGGGCATTTTCATCTGCGGCGGCGGCGCGCGCATCGAGGGGATTCAGAAGCTGGCGGAGCGGGTCTTCCAACTGCCGGCGACGCTGGGCAAGACGAATTCGATCAGCGGCTTGAAGTCGGCGCTGGATCAGCCGGAGTTTGCGACGGCGATCGGGCTGGTGAAGTACGGCTCGTTCCAGCAGAAGCGCAAGACCGGCGGCTCGTTCGCGCAGACGATCAAGGACACGCTCTTCGGCGGGCTGCTGTCGCGGAAGGCGTAAGTCGGGGATTTGAAGAGCGCTCGTCCTCGCCCCAGTTCACCGCAGCCGCACGACTGTTGAATCAAGCGAATGAGATTGGTGAACCTTGGTCATAGCCAGCTCCGTAGGAGCGGAATCTTTGTAGAAACGACCAGCCTCCGAGACCGCCAAGCCCCGGAGGGGCGGCATGTTCCGGGCCGATGTCGCTCCTACGGAGCTTGGCGGTTTCCATCTCAACATCTACAAAGATGTCGTCCCTACGGGACTTGGGTCCGGATCATCCTGATTTCAACCGTAGCGAGTTTGAGGTGAGGGCGAATTAATCTGTTTTAATTTTCTATGAACACTCCAACTGACAACGCACCGGAACCTTCCGCGTTGAAGAAATCGTTCACGATCAAGGTGCTCGGCGTAGGCGGCGCGGGCTGCAACGCCGTCAATCATCTGGCGCGCGAAACGTTCCCCGGCGTGAGCTTTGCCGTGATGAACACCGACGCGCCGGCGCTGGCGCAATCTCCCGTGGAGACGAAGATCAATCTCGGCGCGAAGTCCACGCGCGGCCTGGGCGCGGGCGGCGATCCGGAGCGCGGTCGTGCGGCGGCGGAGGAAGATGTGGCGCAGGTCCGCGCGTTGTGCGAAGGCGCGGATGTCGTGTTTGTCGTCGCTGGCATGGGCGGCGGCACGGGCACTGGGGCGAGCCCGGTGATCGCGCGTGTGGCGAAGGGGACCGGTGCGCTCGTTCTTTCCATCGTGATGCTGCCGTTTGACTGCGAGGGCAGCCGGCGCACGCGGCAGGCGCAGTTGGGTCTGCACGATTTGAAGGGTGCGGCGGATGGCGTGATCTGTCTGCCGAATCAGCGCGTGTTCAAGCTCATCGATGAGAACACGAGTTTGCTGGAGGCGTTCCACATCACGAACGAGCTGGTGGCGCAGGGCGTGCGCGGCATCTGGCGGCTGCTCTCGCGGCCGGGATTGATCAATGTGGATTTCGCGGACCTCTGCTCGGTGACGCGCGGCAAGCACGCGGAGAGCTGTCTGGTGACGGCGGAGGCGCAGGGCGAGAATCGTTCGCGCGAAGTGATGGAGAAGCTTCTGGCGCACCCGCTCGTCGAGGGCGGGCAGGTGTTGACGGAATCGGCTGGCGTGCTGGTGTGCATCGCCGCCGGACGCACGTTGGCGATGGCGGAGGTGAACCGCATCATGGAACAGATCAATCGTCAGTGCGAACACGCGCACATCATCATGGGCGCGGCGATTGACGAGGAGCTGGGCGAGCGGTTGCTGGTCACGCTGGTGGCGTCGCGCAAGGCGAATGGTGAATCGCAGGGCGGGCCGGTGCGCATGTCCGATGTGGCGGCGGGTGCAGCTTATTCTGCGGGGGTTGAGCTGGAGACCTCCATGACGGGTCCGTTTGCCAAGCCGACGACGCGGTTCGTGGTTCCAGCTTCGGAATCGGCGGCGGAGAAGACGGAGCGTTTGTTGACGCAGCCGGGCGGCGGTCGCGGTCGCAAGGGCAGCTCGCGCTTGAAGCAGTCGCAGTTGCCGCTGGATATGCATTCACGAGGCCGGTTCGACAAGAGCGAGCCGACGATTCACGATGGCCAGGATCTGGATATGCCGACGTATATCCGGCGCGGGATTCCGCTGAATTGAGGATGAAGTGTTGATGGAAAACTTCGCGCCATGTCACACAACCCACAACTGAAGAGTGAATCTCAGGATTGGATTTCGTGGACGCTATGGATTCTAGGAAGTGTGCTTGTCGCCTACTTGCTGTCGTTCTCAATGCTGGTTCTTTTCCCCCAAGTCCGCCAAGCAGTCCGCGCGATTGGGTTGTCACCTGACACCGTAGAGACGATTTACTATCCGATAATCAGACTGCTTGACCGATGATGTTCACGGCCACTGCGCTGACCCAACAGTTATGGACCCAATGTTCTTGAGCGCGTCGGGTCGATGGGTTCGTAACGGATTTTACTTTCCCAAGGAGCGGAACGTTAGAGTTGTGACTCGCGGGGCGCGAGCATCGACGCTGCATCGTTGTCAGGCTGTGTTGCAGCGTCGGGGTTCGAGAAAGGGCGCTTCCCGCATCGGTGCCTCACACCGGTAGTTCGGTGCCTGCCCCGCGAGTTTCCCTCTGGACTGAATTTCGAAAGTCATTTCCGAAGGTAGGGGCCTGCCGCTCTGCGGCCCGCCCCGCCCGCGAATCAGCGGGCGGAAGCGTTCACGAGCTCAGCTAAGTAATGACCTGCTCACCGCGCGCCGCTGATTCGCGGCGCGGGTCAGGCGCAGCGCGCCTGACCCTACCTGGAAAACGTCTGGCCCTCAGACGAACAAGGGCGGAAGTGTCGGCCTAAATTTCCTTCTTCGCATTTCTCATCTCCCTTCGACATTATCGCGCGCATGGGTCCGACGGAATGGCTTGTGGTGGCTGGGGTGCTGGCGTTTGCCGGCGCCAGCTTCTTCTTTGCCGTGGCCGAGTCGGCGCTCTTCGCGCTGGGGAAATTCCGGGCGCGTGAGATCGCCGGGCAGCCGGGCGGCGCGACGGTGTTGCGACTGCTGGAGCAGCCGGCCGAACTGCTTGCCACTGTCTCGCTGGGGAACACGGCGGCGAACGCGGCGATTGTGGCGCTGGTCCTGTGGCCGGTGTTGCTCGGACAATGGCGGGCGGAAGTGACGCTGCCGGCGGTGGCGCTTTTCATTCTGCTGGGTTGCGAGGTGCTGCCGAAGACGCTGGCGATTCGTGCGCCGGAAGCGTGGTCGCGCCGGGTGGCCGGGCCGATGTTGTTGGTGCGCGAGACGACGGGCTGGCTTCAGCGATTCTTCCAGCGGTTCAATGCCATGTTATTGCGGGTGCTGGTGCGCACGGTGTCGCTGCCGGTGGCGTCCCATGTGGATGCGGAGTATCAGGAGCTGGTGGAGATGGCGTTCCAGCAGGGCACGCTGGCGAAGTCGGAGAAGGAGATCATCCTCCAGATCGTGAACCTCGACCAGAAGACGGCGAAGGATGTGATGAAGCCGCGCTCGCAGATGGCCGCGATTTCGGACGAGCTGAGCGTGGAGGAGATGATTGCTGCGGCGCGGAAGTTCAAGCACCGACGTCTGCCGATCTACGATGAGACGCCGGACACGATCGTCGGCATTCTCAACACGCGGGCGTTGCTGCTCGAGCCCACCATCGATCTGGCGGAGGCGATCGAGTTCCCGTCGTTCGTGCCCGAGAGCATGAATTTGTTGCAGCTCTTGAAGAGTCTGCAACGGCAGCGGCGCGGTCTGGCGATGGTGGTGGATGAGTTTGGCGGCACGGCGGGCCTGGTGACGCTGGAGGACATCATGGAGGAAGTGATCGGGAGCATTCACGACGAGGCGGAGTCCGCGGGGTTCGTGATGGAGAAACTGGCGGAAGGTCGATGGCGGGTGAGCGGGCGGATGCGCGTGGATGACTTCCGCCGCGAGTACCCGGATCTGGGCGAGGTGCAGGAGGTGGACACGATGGGCGGCTTGCTGGTCTCGCTGGCGGAGGTGGTGCCGGCGATGGGTGAATCGGTGACGTTTCGTGGCTTGAAGCTGACGGCGCAATATGTGGAGGAGCGCCGGGTGCGTGAGCTGACCGTGGAAACCGTGAAGAAGAAATGAGCGCGCGATTGGATCTGAAATCACGCGAGGGCAGGGGAGGAGCAATCCCATGAGCATGGCGTTGCTGTTGATCTTTCTGACGTGCGTTGCGCTGTCGTTCTTCCTCTCCGGGATGGAGGTGGGCGTGTTCGCGTTGAGCCGGTTGAGGATTCGCCATTTGATGCGTGCGGGGAATCCGCGTGCGCGGGCGTTGCTCGGTTACCTCGAGCGGCCGGAGAATTTCCTGTGGACCATCCTGGTCGGCAACACGCTCGCGAACATCGGCGTATCGAGCATTGGTGTGATGTGGTTGTACGCCTGGCTCCGGCCCTGGCCGTGGCTGTTGCTCCTGGCGTTAGTGGTTGGAGTTCTCCCGTTTTACGCCGTCTGCGAGCTGCTGCCGAAGATGTTGTTTCGCCATCACCCGAACCGCCTCTGCATGGCGCTGGTCGTGCCGTTCCGCCTGGTGGACGTGGTGCTCCGCCCCATCGTGGCGCCGGTGGCGTCGCTGTCGCGATTGCTGCTGAAGTGGACGGGCGGCAAGCGTTTCACCGGGCACCTGTTCGGCAATCGCGATGAGCTTCGCCAGGTGATGCAGGAATCGGCGCAGGGCTTGAGCAGCGAGGAACGCACGATGATCAATCGAGTGCTGGATTTGCAGAACCTGACGGTGCGCGATGTTACGATCCCGATGGTTCAAGTCGCTGCGGTGCCGGCGACGATGCCGGTGCCGGATGTCATCGCGCTCGGCGGAGCGAAGGGTCTGAATCGGTTGCCGGTCTGGCGCGAGGAAGGCGGGCGTCGCCGGGTCGCCGGGATGGTGAGCGTCTGGACGCTGCTGTGTTCTGAAGGCTTGGAGAAGACCAGGACGGCTGGCGATTTTCTGAAGCCGGCACTCTACCTCGATGACGAGATGCGGCTGGAGGTGGCGTTGCGCCAGATGCAGCGGACGGGGCAGCGGCTGGCCATCGTGTTGGATCGTAATCAGTCCGAGCTGGGCGTCGTGAGCCTGCAGGATGTGTTGAAGGTCATTTTTGCGGAGGTGAAGTCGTAGCATGAATCTCGACCCCGTCACGCTGCTGATCCTGAAGATTCTGGCCGTCGTCGTCCTGGTGGCGTTGAACGGATTCTTCGTCGCGGCCGAGTTCGCGCTGGTGAAGATTCGGGACACGCAGCTCGACAAGCTGGTGCTGGAAGGTCGCTGGCGGGCGAAGGTCGCGCGCCGGGTCCTCGCCAACCTGGATCGGACGCTGAGCGCGGCGCAGCTCGGCATCACGCTGGCGAGCCTGGCGTTGGGCTGGGTGGGTGAGCCGGTTTTTGCCGCGCTGCTCGCTCCCGTGATGGAATGGATGCAGGTGGACTCCGAACAGGTGCGCCATACGGTGGCGGTCATCGTGGGGTTCACGGCGATCACGTTTTTGCACATCACCGCTGGAGAGCAGGCACCGAAGTGGCTGGCGATTCAGAAGCCGTTGCCGACGACTCTGTGGGTGGCGGCGCCGTTGCATTGGTTTGGAACGATGACGTATCCGCTCATCTGGGTGTTGAACCAGTCTTCGCTCTGGATACTCCGTCAATGCGGGCTGGAGGCGGTGAACGAATCCGAGATGGTTCATTCCGAGGACGAGTTGCGCCTGCTTTTCGCGACGTCACAGAAACACAGCGGCGGCACGTCGCTGGGTCGCGACATCGTTTCAAACGCGTTGGATCTGCGGCATCGAGTAGTCCGGGAAGTGATGCGGCCGCGGCAGGAGATCGTGATGTTGAATACCGAATCGAGCATGACGGAATGCCTTGATGTCGCGGAGAAGACGCGGTTCTCGAGGTTCCCGCTCTGTGAAGGCGGCGACATCGACCGGACGCTGGGCGTTGTTCATTTCAAAGACCTGTATGCGATGCGGCTGAAGGCGAAGTCCGGCGCCGAGTTGCGATCTTCCGCGAGGAAACTGGTGTATGTCCCGGAGACGGCGCGGCTCGAACGGCTGTTGCAGGTGTTCCTCGATCGTAAGCTGCATCTCGCGCTGGTGGTGGACGAATATGGCGGCACCGTCGGGCTGGTCACTCTGGAGAATATTCTCGAGGAACTGGTCGGCCAGATTCAGGACGAGTTCGATCAGGAGAAGCCGATGGTCGTGAACATCGGGGACGATTCATGGGAGCTGCAGGGCGCTTTGCCGGTGCATGACCTCGAAGGGATTACTGGAGTCTCGCTGGCGGAGGACGGGGCGACGACGGCGAGCGGTTGGGTCACGCAAAAGCTGGGCGGCTTTCCCAAGACTGGAGATGTCGTCCGCCTGGGCGGCTTCGAACTGCGCGTGGAAGAAGTGGATGATACACGCGTCTCGCGGATGAACCTCAAGCGTGCGGCATTGGAAGACGAGGCCGGGACTTAAACGTCGTCAGAGTTGAAGACTCCGATGCGGACCTTTTCGAACGCGGACTACTTGGCAGCTTCGGCTGCCGCTGCGGTGTGAAAGTTGGTTTGCGCCCGAATCTTTCCGGCCTCGAGCATGAGGATGTATTCCACGTCGGGAAGCAACGGCTCGGGCCTCATGCGCGCCACGGCGGGTTTCATCCCTTTGATCGGGTAGCCATAGACAATCGATTTGGTCGGGACGGAGTTGGAATCGGAGGTCAGATGCCAGAGCGGCGTGGGATGTTTGTTCGTGGCGAGATCTTCCGATGCGATGACTTTGACGGAGGTGAATTGATACTTTCCGCTGAAGGCAAATGAGACAGGATAGACAGGAGGTTGGTCGGCATTCTTCGGCACGGCGGACACGCGGCCCGGGCGTATCGTGGGAATGATTTGAATAGTTTCAGAACGCAGCCAGTCGGTGAATGCGTAAACGTAAATGGCCGCCAGAACCACGGCGAGCACGGAAAGAAAAATCCCATTTTTTGTCATACAAGTGTTTATGTGGACGCCGAAAGCAGCCGATTATTCGAGCAGCCCGTGTAAAAGACATCACCAGCAGAGCAGACCACGACGGCAGCGTCGAGGGGTGTTGCATGGTTGGTAGAATGAGGAATAGCGAATTTATGAAAACGATCACACATCAAACCTGGACCGGGCCGACAAGGCGCGGGTTCACGCTCATCGAGTTGCTGGTAGTCATTGCCATCATCGCGATTCTCGCCGGGATGCTCCTGCCGGCGCTGGGCAAGGCGAAGGAAACCGGCAAGCGCATCGCCTGCGCGAACAGCATGCGCCAGCTCGGACTTGCGGCGATGATGTTCACCGACGACAACGACAGCAAGTATCCCGCGCGCCAGTTGGGAACGGATCCTGGCGCCTGGCCGACATCGTTGTTCGATGGATACAAGGATCTCCGCCTGCTCGTCTGCCCGAGCGATGGATTGAATCCGGCATCAGGCGGGCCGAATCCCGCTCATGTTCCGGATCGCGCGCCGCGCAGTTACATCATCAATGGGTGGAACGATTATTGGCAGGAGCGCTGGCAGCAGGAGGGTGTCGCGTGGAGTTTCGGCAAGATGCAGGGAACCGCCACGCCGGAAAGTGCGATCAAGCTGCCGTCCGACACGATCATCTTCGGCGAGAAGGTCACGGAGTCCCCGCACTTCTATATGGATTTTCTCGAGGGCGACACGGATTCGCTTTCTGGCAATGACTTCACCGAAGTGGAGCATGGCCGGCATTCAAAGGTCGGCAGCGGTGGCGGCGGTTCGAGCTACATCTTCGCCGATGGCAGCGCGCGTTACCTTCGCTACTGGGGTGCGCTCAGTCCGATCAATCTTTGGGGAGTCACGACGGCCTGGCGGCAGAACGTCGCGAACTGACGGGAGCGGACAGTTAATTTAGTTCGAGAGGACAGCCATGGGGCTGTCCTTTTTCTTTTCCGGATCAGCGTTGAAGAATTGAGCAGCGATGATCTGGCTGCGATGCGAGTTACGGCCTGAATGCGTGAACCGGCAGGTGATTGCGGGAAATATCCCTTGGCCGGGTCTGTAAATACGTGTAGGTAACAAACCGATTTCCAAACCGAACAGTCCCGAATGAATTCCGCAAACTCTTCCTCCGGCCCTTGGTGGCGTGACCTGACTCCTTATCACTGGTTCATCTTCTCCATGGCCTCCCTGGCGTGGCTGTTCGATTGCCTGGATCAGCAGCTCTTCATTCTGGCGCGCAACTTCGCAATGGAAAGCCTGCTGCCACCGGGCATGAACCCTGGAACATACGGCACGTATGCCACGGCGATTTTCGTCGCGGGGTGGGCGACGGGCGGATTGATCTTCGGTGCGATGGGAGACCGCATCGGCCGTGCGAAAACGCTCACGCTGACCGTGCTCATGTACTCGGTCTTCACCGGGCTTTCTGCGTTGTCCAAAGGATGGGTTGATTTTGCCATCTACCGCTTCATCACAGGCCTGGGCGTCGGCGGCGTCTTTGGGCTTGCCGTGGCGCTGATCGCAGACGGTCTGCCGGATCGCAGCCGCCCGGGCGCGCTCGGCACATTGCAGGCGCTTTCTGCCGTGGGGAACATCACTGCAGGACTGATCAGCATGTGGGTCGGCGGACTGGTGGCGACGAAGGCGATTCAGCCGGACTGGTCGTGGAAGATCATGTTTCTGATCGGCGCGCTGCCGGCCTTCCTGTGCGTGTTTCTCCAAATGCGGCTGAAGGAACCTGAGAAATGGGTGAAGGCGCGGGAGGCGGGCCGCGTGGCGGGCGTGAAGTTCGGTTCCTATGCGTCGCTCTTTGGCGATGCGCGCTGGCGCGGGCCGGCGATCTTCGGGATGATCCTTTCCGTCGCCGGCGTGATCGGGCTGTGGGGCATCGGGTTCTTTGCCCCGGAACTGGTGGGGCCGGTCATTGAACGCTCCTTGCGGGAACAAAATCTGCCCGTCGCAGAAATCGCCGGGGCCAAGGCGCGCTGGATCGGCATCAATTCAATCGTGCAGAACCTTGGCGCGTTCGTGGGCATGCTGGCGATGACGAAGCTCGCGCAGCGCATCGGGCGCAAGCCGGCGTTCGCCATCGCCTTCGTTCTCGCGCTCGTGGCGACCGTCGGCTTCTTCCAGCTCTTCAACGGCAAGGGTGACATCTGGATGAGCGCGGTGATGGGCGGATGCCAGTTGGCGTTGTTCGCGGGTTTTGCGATTTATCTGCCTGAGCTCTTCCCGATTCGACTGAGGAGCACAGGCACGAGCTTCTGTTACAATGTGGGACGGTTCGTCGCCGCCTTCGGCATCCTGCAGACGGCCTCGATCAAGGCATGGGCGAGCGCCGGAGCGACGACGCCGGAGGCCAAGATTGATGCCTTCCGCAATGCCGCCACTTATATGAGCGTGATTTTCCTGCTCGGCCTGGTCGCTCTCTTTTTTCTACCTGAGACCAAAGGCCGTCCATTGCCGGAAGACTGACCGACGATGCCGCGTTAATCGGGGGGCGGTGGGGCTCGCGCAAATTACAGCGTCTCGTTTGGCGGCGCGGCTTGACGCTGGGACGACGGCCCACTACGTTGGCGGCCTGCTAGTGTTAGATCATAGCTCTCGGCCGACGCGCTTGCGGCTGATTGCTCTCATCCTTGACCGGGGCGCGCACCGCGTCTGCAGCTCCGGTTCCATTTTTCGAAGGCCTAAAACGTAAAACGTAAGGCCGCCGATACCACCTTACGTTTCACGTTTTACGCTTCTGTTCCTCACTTCCCCACGTCGTAGCACACCAGCCGGTTTTCGCTGCGGAGGTAAAGCTTCTTATGCGAAAGCACCGGCGCGGCCCAACACGGATAGCCGAGTTGTGGAACCTGGAAGGACGAGATCTCTTCCGCTTTTTTGGAGTTCACCTTGAACAAGCCGAGCTTTCCGCCTTCTCCCAAAGCGATGAGTTTGCCGTCAGCGAGAATGGCCGAGCCACGACCGTAAGTGGGGAACTGCGAGCCTTGGGGCGGGTGTTTCTGCCAGCGTTCGTCCCGGCTCCAGGCGAGCTTTCCGGTCTTGAACTCGACGCAGTTGAACTGCGCGTCTGGCTCGTCGCGTCCGCTAAAGGCGTAGAGGAAGCCGTCGTAGAGCACGGGCGTGTTCCAGTGAATCTCCAGCGGCTGCGGCGGCGTGGCGCGGATGGCGGGCAGCGAGTTGGGGATCTGCGCGGGCTGACGCCAGACTTGCTCGATTGATTTGCCGTCAGGCTGGACGCGGAGCAGTTCAGCGCCGATCCGGTAGTAGGCGGCGGAGATGAGCACGAGGTCGTTCTGCACGATGGGCCCCATCGCGTTGACGGAATCGTTGGCAAGGGATTGGAACCAGTGGCTGAAGTTTACCTCGCCGTTCGTCGGGTTCACGGAGACGAGTCCCTGACGCATCACGCAAAGGATGTGACGTCGGCCGTGAATCGTTGCTGCCACCGGGGACGCGTAGCTGGTGGACTTCTCGATGCCGGTCCATTGATAAGGTTCCTCGCGTCTCCAACCGCCGGTGATGACGCCCTGCCAGTTGGTTTTTCCGACGTTCTCCCAAATCGTCTTTCCTGTGGCGGCGTCGAGCGCGACCACACCTGAATTCGGCTGGCCACCAACCATTACTATGAGTCGGTCGCCTTCGAGAATCGGCGTGCTGCCGACGCCGAAGAATGCATCGGGAACATTCCAATCCTTCGCCGTGTCGCGTTCCCAGAGGAGCTTGCCGGTCTTGAGATCGAGACAGGCGAGTTTGCCTTCCGCGCCGAAGGTGTAGCAACGGCTCCCGGCGAGCAGCGGCGTGCAACGTGGGCCGTTGTTGTAGCCGAAGGGGTCGACGAAGCGGCTGGGGTAAGCGTGACGCCAGAGTGGTTTCCCGCTCGCGGCGATAAATGCCTCGACGACTTCTTCATTGGCGACGCGATGGTGCAGGACGAGCAACTCTCCCCGGATGCTCGGTGCGCTGTAGCCGCTGCCGATGTTTTTCTCCCATGTCACGGGAGGGCCGTTGGTCGGCCATTGGTCGAGCAGACCGGTTTCGGCGGAGACGTTGTTGCCTCGCGGCCCGAGGAATTGCGGCCAGTCTTCGCCCGCGCCATCGGCGCCGATGGCGGGTTGATTGCCCGTCAGGAGAGCAAGGCAGAACGCGGCGGAGAGGAATGTTCTCATTCGGAAACCTTGATGCGGGCGTGGCGGATCTGCGCGTGGCCCTCGCCGCGGCTGAGTTCCTGGAAGCCGATGTGGCCTTTGCGCGGACGATCCTTGATCGGAGGAGCGAGCTTGCCATCGTGGCGTTTCACTTCCTCGTTATGCTCGTCGAGGTTCAGGTCCTGGATCAGCTCCCCGTTGAGCACGACTTTCATGAGCGAGCCCTTGAGCGTGATCTGATATTTGTTCCACTCGGTGGGCTTGTAAACCTGCTTCCTCGGTGCGATGGCGCGGTAGAGTCCGCCGGTGAGTTCGGAATCTTTCGCCTGCGGATTGTAGCGGAAGTCGGCCATCTGGAGCTCGATGCCATCGAACGCCGGATCGCCACGCATCGGAACGCGGAGCGCGCAGCCGCTGTTGCCGAGTTCGCCGAGCTTGAACTCAAATTCGAGTGTGAAGTTGCTGTATTCCTTCTCGCTCATCAGCCAGCTGTTACGCGGCTTGCCTGCGACGAGAATCCCGTTCTCCACGATCCATTTGGTGGGTTCGGCGGGCGGGTTTTTCACGTCGTTCCACGCGCGGACGACCCAGCCTTCCGGGACGCCGTCCTTCGTGAAGAGCGCGGTAAAGCCTTCGCCATCGACCTTTGGCGCAGTAGGGCTTTGAGCGCTGGTGTTAACTGCAACCAGAAGCAAAGAGGCGAGTGCGACAAGCAATGGTGAGTTCATGTGGTATGACGGTAGAGGGTCGGATCGCCGTGTCAACGAGAAGAACCCGGCGACTGCGGGTGTCGTCGGGCGTTCGGCGATCCAGCGAGAGGACTTCTCTATCGCCTGCCATGGGGCCGAGCACTATCCTCAAGTCCGTGAATGTCATTCAGTCGGCGTCGGAATTAATCACAGGCGGACGCAAGGTGTGCGTGGCCATCGGGGTGTTTGACG
>CAMCCU010000129.1 GCA_945872975.1 Pedosphaera parvula Ellin514 | reverse complement strand
GTCGTGCATCCTGCGCGCTTTCGACTCCGGAGTCCGTGTTCAGCGGTCCGGGCGGCGCGCTTTGAGGTCTCAACCACCTGCGAAGTGATCTCCGGACGCGGATCAAGGGTCTGAAGGAGCGGATCAGGCATCTGGAGAGTCGGATCAGCGATCTAAGACACGTGATCAAGCTGCGCCAAACTTCCTCTTGAGACCCCCTCAATGATTGCACAATTGAATCAATATCAACTTTTGTCCAATCACTCAGTAGTTCGTAATCGGTTGGTTCTCCGCTGTTATCGGTGGAGTAGGAGAAGGGCCGCACGCCTCTCCTGGCCATCCCGGCGGGATGCCAGATTCTCCGCACAGAACACCGGAGCTTGCACCCCGCCGGGGTGCGACTTCTCACCATGCCTGAACCGGGGGTATCGCTTCGCTCGACCCCCGGCTACCTTCTGGCATCCCTCCAGGATGTCTCTGGCCGACTTCTCCGCCTCGCACCTATTCCACCGAAAACAGCGAGGAGCCTTCAAATGCGATAGTATTCGTTACCTTGGACCCCTTTACGAATCGATTATCGCACGATGGTTGGGGTCAGGAAGATGACCAATTCCTTCTTTTGGTTAGCCTTAAACTTGCTCTGGAAGAGCCAGCCCAGGCCGGGGATATCACCGAGAAGCGGAATTTTGCGCGTGCTCCGAGAATTGCTGTTCTGGATCAGCCCCCCGAGTACAATGGTTTGTCCGTCGCGCAAGCGGACGATGGTGGAGGATTGTTTGATGTCGAGGACGGGCGCGGAGCTGTCCCCGCTGGGCGACTTTTTCTCTTCCACGAAGCTTGTGATGGCCGGCGTGATATCAAGGGTAATCCAACCATCGGCGGAGATTTGAGGCGTGACGGCGAGCACGGTGCCGACGGTGATGATGGAAAGCTGGTCGCCACTTGACTCATTGAGACCGCCTCCGCTGGAGATGACCTGGGTGTTCCGGGTGAAGAACGGTTGATCGGTTCCCACTTTCATGATCGCCGTCTGATTGTTCAACGTGCGCAACCGCGGCTGGGAAAGCACGGTCACTTCCCCCTGCTCCTGGAGCGCGGAAAGGACGGCTTTAACCGTTTTGTCGTTGTAGAGCATCGTCAGGGAGGATTGTTTGCCACCGAAGCCGCCTCCGGGTGAGAGAAAGGATGGGCGGCTGAGGTCCAGTTGCGATGGGTCACCGAAGGGAGACGCGATCGTGGTCAGTGTGCCGGCGCCGCCCAGCGCAACCTTCTGCCAGTCGATGCCAAACTGGAACTGGTTGTTGAGCGTCACATCATAGAGCTTCGCCTCGATGTCCACCTGGCGGACCACGGACGTGCTCATTTGGGACAGGAAACCTTCGATCCGCTTGAGGGCCGACGGCCGGTCCGTGACTTGAATCAGACCTGCGGTGCGATTGATCGCCAGGCTTTCTCTTCCGCTGGGAGTCACCATTTTATTCAGTTGTTCCTGAAGCTCCATCCAGAACTCCACCGTATTGTCCAGATTGAGATTCATCTGCGAGCCGCTCGAGCCGGCACCGGCCCCGCCGCCTGCCCCCCCACCGCCGCCGCCCGCTCCACCGCCTCCACCTCCACCGGCTGCGCCGCCTCCTCCCGAGGCCCCGCCGCCGCTCCCACCGCTGGCTGAGGAGAGAGCCACGGCACTGGATCCCTTGCCGGAACGAGTCAGCCGCAGATAATCGACCACATATCGGCGGGTCTGGGCGTTGCGCACGCGAATGAGCCCATCTTCCTCCGTCCAGGAAACATCGTGGGCCTCCAACAGCGCCTGCATCACTCTTTCCAGTGGAAGATCGAAAACGTCCAGAGTCACCAGGCCTGTCACGTCCTGGTCAGGCACGATGTTCAGCTTGTTGGCGCGGGCGAACATGGCCAGGGCGGTCTTCAGCTCGGTGCCCTCGGCCCGAAACGAGTAGAGAGTTTTGTTCCGGGCGGCGGCGGTCAGGGCCGGGTGGCCGTTACTCAATGGCGTGCTTTGAGTCGAAACCATGACACTGCCCGTGTGGGGTGGCGGCACGGGCCACTTATCGAAGCGTTGGAATACATTCGAGCTGTTGGTGAACGGTGGGTTGAACCGTTCATCGAGTTTTTGGCGCAGCGCCTTTCGCGTCCCTTCCTCACCGGTCTTTCCAGGCGGGGGAGTGGCCGGCGCGTTGGTCGGGGCCTGCGCGCGCAGCGCCCACCCGCCTGCGACGTTGGTGAAGATAAGGATCCACGGCAGAAGGATGTGGCGCCACGAACGGATGATCGGGTTGAGTGCTGATTTCATAGGAGTGTCCGCATGTGAGGAACTGCGGTTGTCAGAATAGTTTGTTCCAGCCGCCAACCGGCAGCCGGAACTGTAGCTATTGGTTTCATTTCAAATAATGCGTGCGCATGAATGTCACTTTTGAACGCCGATCTTTTGAAGCGCGGCCTGGGCATCCAGGTTCCCTTGGGCCGCTGACTTTTCGAGCCAGCGCCGGGCCTGCCCCTCGTCCTTCCGAACACCTTCGCCATCCAAATAGCGGCGGCCAATAAGGTATTGGGCCGACGCACTGCCTTTTGCGGCCTCGTCGATGTCGGACTTCGCCCGGAGCGCGCTTGCCCCGGCATATCGTTCCAGAAGGAAGGCATTCTGCGTCTCGTGGCGATCGATCGCTGCCTTCGGCGGATCGCATGGCAAGCCGTGATCGTACGCCGGCACAGTCTCCCTCTTTTTGTCTCCTGTTCGGGCGTCGTATGATTCATTCCCGACCGTTTTGCACCGGATTGACAGCTCTTGATTATCAAACAAATCGAAGGGAACATTTTTGAGCACCACGACTAGATTTGTGCGTATTGAAACTCGATAAGTGTTTTCGGAGAGCTTCTCCCTAACGGTAACACTGATCTGCTGCCAGCCCGGATCGGTCATAATGTTGTTGGTCACGCCATCAACGACGCGGTAATCGAAACCGGCCTCGGCCCGCAGCGGAAACACCATCTCCTCGCGCCCGTTCGGGCCGCCGACCCACACATGTTCCGCGCCGATGGTTTCGATCGTAAAGCCCAGGATCGTGTCGCCTTCGCTGACGACGCGGTTGTTGAGCACGGCCAGCATGTTCCCCGTCTGCCGCCAGATGGCGCCGAGCTTGAGCACCTGCATCGCCGGTGGATTGCTGGCCTGATTCGCGGAACGGACACCAAGCATCTGAAACGGATCGCGCTGCGATGAATCCGACCAGGAGGGCGCATTCATTTTTACCGGGGACACCTCGATTCCACCCGGCTGAAATACGGGAGGCGCGGAGGTTTGGACCGCGACGAATTTACCGGCCGCAACTGGCAGCGGAACCACCGCTGTCGAAACCGGTGCTGGCGGTGCGGGAGTCGCGACGGTTTGCGGCGGCCTGGATCGCGACGGCCGATGCAGAATGGGCCACAATCTCCAGCCCAGCAACGCCACCGCGGCCACCGCCATGATGCCAACGACCAGAGGATTTTGCAGCAGCTTCATTTATGGTTTCGCCTCCTGTGACCAGATCTGAACCGTTGCCTTCGCCTGCCGCACCGAATTGGAATCGCCAGCCACGACTAATTCGAGCAGGTCAACCCGCCGATTGGGCTTCTGCACTATCCGGGTGAAGCTCAACAGACGCCGATACGGGGAGTTGGTCGCGGAAGCATCCAGCGCCGGGGCGAGATCGATCGTCACCGGGATGATCAATATCTCCTGGCCTCCGTTGGTTTGGGTCCGGGACGCGCCTCGCTGATACGTGGCGTCGAGCTGCAACGCCGTTGCTTGTTCGCGGAGATCGTTTTCCCACTTGGCGTATTCCTCCGGCCCGGTGAACAGCAATTCTTTCGCTTCCTGGAAGCGTCCATCCGCCCTGGCGATCTCGGATGCGTCCACCTTTCGCTCCAGCTGCTGCACTTCGTCCGCCAGGGCCGCCACGCTGGAAGATTTCTGTTTAAGCTCCCGGTCCGCCAGCGTGAGGCGGCCGACGCTTCCCCACACCAGCCACGCCGACACCGCCAGCACCAGGAGCAGGACCAGGCGCACCAGCGAAGCGCGCCAGAATGGATCCTGGATTTTCTGGCTTGCGAACAAGCGCGGCACCCGGACGCGGATCGAGGGCGGCTTCATGGGATCACCCCTTCAATGAGGAACGTATGATTCGTTCCCTCTCCGGCGCCGCGCGAAGTTGGCGCCCCGCTCATGACACTGAGATCAACCTTCACGTGGAACGGTCCCGAGATGAGCTTGTTGGTCATCGAAGTAATCGCGGCCCGGAAGACGGTTTCAGGCGAGGAGTTCGTCGTGGGCTGGGCCGCGCCCGCCATCCTGACAGACCAGGCGTCGTTGGTTCGAGCGACGCGCAGCTCCGTGAGGAGCAATTCATCCGGCACCGCCTCGGTCACGTAACTGAGAAACATGGCCGGTATGGGCGGCAGGTTTTCATCCAGGACCACCCGGACCAGTTCCATCTGGCGCGCCATCCCGGCGTTGCGTTTCTGCCAGTCGTCCCTCTGCTTCTGCAACGCGAGCATCAGCGCCTCCTGCTTTTCAATCGCCACCAGCCAGTCGCGCCGCCGCGCCTCGATGAAGCCCGTGCTCGCCAGGGAAACCGCCAGGAGGATGAGCAGGATCAAACTGGTGAGCGTGAGCAGGCGCCGGCGCCGGGGAGCCTGGCGGGCTTCGATGGTGATCAGATTGGCATCGTCCTTTTCCGGCAGCTTCGCCGCCTGCTCGGCCCAGTAGAATGGCGATGGCTCGACGGGGCTGACCTTGACTGGCAAATGCAGCAGTGATTCCAGCACGGGCGCCTGCGCCTGCGCTCCGGTGCCGAACAGCCACACGCTGCCCACCACGAGTCCCGATTGCTGTTCGGCAAACCCGATGGTGCGCATCAACTCCACCGACAACGGTTCGAGCTGCTGGTTCCATCGGTTTATCAGGGTGCGCGCGAGGCACACGCGTCCGTCGCCCCGCCCGATGACGACCGTGGTGGTGCTGTTTGTCTCGGCGGCCAGCAGCGCCAGCTCATCTTTCGCCAAAGGCAGTTTCTTCAACTGGCTGCTGAGCACCGTGGTCGTGGAGAGCAGGCGGACCAGTTGGAGGCCATTCTGCGTGCATGCGGCGGCCAATTGATCCACCAGCGCCTGGGGAAAAACTTGCAGCAGCGCCGCGTCGGAATTCTTCGTGGGCATGGCCGGCTGCGCGGCCCACGCCGGATCGCCGGTGAACGTCTTCAGGGTCCGCACACTTCTTTCGAAAATTCGATCCAGCGTCCGGCCTTTGGCCGGCGGCACTTCTAAGACCTGATGGCTGAGACGCGGATGCGCCAGGACCATGGCCACGTGCCGGCCTTCGGGGCGTGTCATTGCCGCCGCCTCGGCGATGACGGGCGCGAGCGCGGCAAAATCCGGGAGAGAATCCGGGCGATCCCACGTGCCGGCGGCCGAGCCGCGCTGCATCGCCACGGCCTTCAGTTGGCCGTTGAGCCAGCTCACGCACAGTAGGGGTTTATTCATTCGGTTTTAATCCGGTCGGGAGCAGGGGGGAAATGCCTTTGGGCGTTGCCTGAATAGAATTCCGTTTTGAACTTTGCGTTGCCCACAGAAGTTCAAGACGGATCTCACCGTTGAGGTGTCATGAAGCATCATCATGGCGGACATGGCACCTCGTTGGGGTAATAAGCACCCTGGTAAAGGGTCTGCACGGCCGTTCTCATCGCGGATTGCGCAGCCGACATATACGCTGGTGGATTATTGCCGGCTCTAGGGAAGCCCGCGGCAGCCCACGTGCCGTAAGCATTCATGTAGTTCACCATACTCTGCACCACGGTTACCTGTTGATTCGTGGGCGCTCTGGGGTTCTGATATGCCGCTAGGAATTTGTCCACGACCGAACCGATGTCCATGCCACCCAATGGCGAAATTCCGGTGATGCTGCCTCGCCATACTCGTTCGTCATAAACGAACGAGTTGTTGCGGATGAGGACTTGCTGAGAGTCGAGCACGCCGCCCGAAGCTGAGTCTTTGTGCAGGCCGAGAATCGAGTTTTGAATGAAATAACCCTCAATCCCGGCGGGGTTGGTTATGGCGTTGACGGGCACGGTATTTGTCGCCTGCCAGTCGATAGAATAACGGCCCAACAAGGACGAGGACGAATTGGTCGCCGCGTAAGTAGTCAGCACGAGGCGGACAAAGAGCGGCGAGAGATTGATACGTTGAATTTTCAGGTCGTCTCCACTGCCCGTCCAATTGGTAAATACTGGCGTCGGCGGCACCATTCGTTCGGCCACGTTCCAGATGTTGGTGAAGTCGTTATCGGTGGGAATACCGTTCGCAGGGAAAGCGGGCAACGCCGGGCCCATGCTCGAAAGAATCATGACCCGAGCGCGCACGGGCGCAATGACATTGCCGCTGCCGTTGGTGACGGTGGAACCAGCGTTGTTCTGGGTGTAGGGCACTCGTCCGCCATTGACCCCGATTTGCATCGAGGGATCGATGAGCATGACGCGCATCTGCTTGCGCGAATTGGTGGTGACGTTGGAGATGTCCACCCCAAGCTCGGTCGCCACTATCGACGGCCAGTTGGTGTTACCGGAAATGGACCGGTTGCGCAGGATGCTCTGCTGAAAAGCGTCACTCAATGATTGCAAATAAGCGCTCTCCCGGTTTCCGGCGATCTGATCCATTTGGCGAATCAAATGCGGAAGCAGGATGGCGGCGAGGAGGGCAATGACCACAAGGACACCGATCATTTCAATCATCGTGAAGGCAAGCTCACGCCGGTTTTTAGCCCGGGAGTTCGTCGTGAAATCGATACTCATAAATTACTGGATGAGGTCGCTGCTATACTTATCCAAGCCCTTACCGGTTGCACCCAGGTTAACCAGCATGTCGTACTCCGGAACGCCCGTCGGGGTGGCGCCTGTCTGGCCATGCCGGTTGAAATGGGGACACTCGTTCGCCCAGAGTGTGTAAATGGACATGAAACCGTGCATGGCCACCATGACGGCGTATTGGGAGGAACCGTTGTTTGCGCCAGAGGTCCATTGCGAGTCGAAGAACTCTTTTGCCTCATTTACGAAGACCTCCGGGGTTGCATAGGCATTTTGGCCCTGCGTGATGCTCCCGCGCCAACCATCCGGCTCAAACACGTAGCTGATGCTGCGCGTAATGAGGTAACGCGTCCTCAGGTCCGCGTTCATGTCGCGCAATCCGAGATCGGTTCCCTCAATGTAATACGCATCCCAGCCAAGGCCCCCGGTCGGCAGACTTAACACAGGGCTGTTGTCGATGGAGAACTTGCCAACCCCGGCGGTGGTGCGGTTGACCATGATCAATTGGTGGAAGAGCGGCTCAAGATTGAGCTTCTTAATCTGCAAATCGCCGCCGGTCCCGGCCCACGACGTCCACGTAGCGCTCGTCGGTTTTGCCCCTTCCGGCGCGGCCCAGATGGCCTCGAACTCGGTGCTCGATAATGCGACGCCGCTGGACACGGGCAGCGCCTGGGAGAGCGAGGAAACCAGTAATACACGCGCTCTGATCGGTCTGGCCGTTCCGTTAGTGGTCTGAGTGTAGGGCAGTCCCGCTCCGCCGATGCTCAAGCTTGGGTCCACGAGAAAGGCGCGGGCATAGCGGCGCGAATTCGTGGCCACCGCCGTGGTGGACAGTGCCATTTCGTTCGCGACTGCCGCCGCCCACGTCGTGTGGCTGGGAATGGTTTTGTTCTTGAGGATGTATTGCGTGTAGGCATCTCCGATCGCGCTCAGGTCGGCTGTCTCCTTCGTCAAAGCCCCCTGGTCAATCCGCTTGATTACCGAGGCCGTCACCGCCAGCGCGATGATGGCGAGCAGCGTCAGCACGCCAATGACTTCAATCACGGTGAAGCCCGCGTTCACCGGAGAGCGCAATATCGCCCTTGGCATTACCTGCAACTTTCGGGTGCCGGGGGGTTGAATCCCAAGGGGATTGCAACCCTGGGCTGAAAGATGCAATCCCTTTGGGATTGGCCGGAATTCGGCGCTGCCTTCCTCCGCGGTTTGAATGTGTAAGTTCATTGGCTCATCAACCTCACTTTCCAATGGCGCTCATCACCGAGATGAGCGGCAGGTAAATCGACAGCGCGATCGCGCCCACCATGAAAATCAGCAGCAGCGTCATGGCCGGCTCCAGAAAGGTGAATACTTTCTTGATGCGGCGCGGAATGATTTCGTTGTAGTAATCCGAAACGTTCTGCAGCGACTTGTCCAGCGAGCCGGTCCCTTCGCCCATCGTCACCATGCGCAACAGGATGGGAGGGAAAATTTTGTGCTTCCGCATGGCTTCGCTGACGGTGTTGCCCGCCTTCACGTCCGTCTCGACGCTGCTCACGGCCTGCTCCACCGGCACGCAGTCGATCAGGCCCTGGCAAAGAGTCAGCGCCTGAATGATGGAGATGCCCGAGCTGTAAAGGATGGACAAATTGTGGGCGAATCGTGACATCGCCAGCATCAGGTTCAGCTCACCAAAAATCGGCAGGTGGATCTTGACGTAATCCACGGCGTAGGCGAAGCGCTTCGACATCCGCCGCCCGATCGGAATGCCGATCATCAGGAAAATCAGGACCAGGACCCAGACCCACCAGGTGGCCTTGGCGAAATCGCTCACCCCGAAAATGATGCGCGTGAGCAGCGGGATCGGGACTTTCAATCCTTCGAGCAGGATCACGAATTTCGGGATGATAAACGTGAACAGGAACAGACCAAAGCCCGACACCACCGCCAGCGTGATCGCCGGATAAAGGCTGGCCTGCCGCACGTCCGCGAGCACTTGTTCCACCCATTCCAGATATTCCTTCAGGTCGGTGAACGCTTCAGGCAGTTTGCTGCTCAACTCTCCGGCCCGCACGATGCTGACAAAGTGCGCCGAGAACGTTCCTGGAAATTTCTCCAGCGACTCATAGAAGAGCAGGCCTGATTCGATGTGCTGCTGCATGCCCCCGATCACCCGCTTGAACCGGGGATGCTGGCAGTCCTGGCCGGCCTGCTCCAGCGATTGCAGGAGCGGAATGCCCACGCGGCACTGAAAGCTCATCAGCGTGCAGAATTCAATCAGCTCCCGCCGGGGCACTTTGCCAAATGCGGTCCAGGATTCCTTTCGCGCTGCCGCTTTCGCGCTGGCCGTGGGCGGCGCCTCCATGGTCGCCTCCAGCAGCCACATGCCGCTGGCCTTGATTTTCTCTTCCAGGTCGGGCTCGCTCTGGGCCGGCATCACGCCCTTGACGTTGCGGCCTTTGTTATCGATTGCCTGGTAACAAAATACTGCCATGGTTCGTGTCTGGTTTATGGTGTGGTCACAAGCGCGTCGACCGCAACAGTTCCTCGATGGTGGTGATTCCCTGCATCGCCTTGAGCAGTCCATCCTCGAACATCGTTTGCATCCCGCCGGCCCGGGCCAGCCGCAGATACTCCGGCGCTCCGGCCCGCTTGACGATGGGGTCGTGATAGCGCTCGTCGATCATCATCAACTCGAAGATGCCTCTTCGGCCCCGGTAACCGCTCCGTTTGCATTGCGAACAACCCGCGCCGCGCCATAACTGCATGGGAATTCCCGGCGGCGGTGGCAGCTTCAAATCGTCGAAAACCTTCTCGGGATGCTCCAGCGGCTCGCGGCATTTCTCACAAATCGAGCGCACCAGGCGCTGGGCGAGCACGGCGACCAGGCTGGAGGGGAGCAAGTAAGGCTCGACTCCCATGTCGATCAGCCGCGGGATGGCGCCCGCGGCGTCGTTGGTATGCAGCGTCGAAAAAACCAGATGGCCGGTCAGCGCCGCGCGCACCATCAACTGCGCGGTCTCCGTGTCCCGCGTCTCGCCCACCAGAATGATGTCCGGGTCCTGCCGCAGCAAAGCGCGCAGGCCGGCGCTGAACGTCAGTCCGATCTCCTCCTTGATTTGGACCTGGCGCACCAGCGGCATCCGGTACTCGATGGGATCTTCCAGCGTGAAGGTGCTCACCTCCATGGTGCTCACTTCCCGCAAGACCGAGTACAGCGTCGTGGACTTGCCGCTGCCCGTCGGTCCGGTCACCAGCACCACGCCGTACGGCTCGCTCACCGCTGAGCGGAACGATTGTTCCACTTCCGGCGCGAAACCAAGGGAACTCACCGTCACCATCTGCATCGTGGGATCGAGGATTCGCGCCACCACGTTTTCGCCAAAAGCCGTCGGCAGGCTGGACACACGCAGGTTCACCTGGCGTCCGCCCACGGCCACCGTCGCCCGGCCATCCTGCGGCACCCGCGTCTCCGCCACATCCAGTTCCGCCACGATCTTCATGCGTGTGGTGACCGCGGACTGCATCGCTTTCGGGATCAGCGCGTCCTGGTAAAGGACTCCGTCCACGCGCGTCCGGATTCGCATCAAATGCTCCTCGGGTTCGAAATGAATGTCGCTCGCCCCGCTGTTGACCGCGGCGGTGATGATCTGGCTGACGAGCCGGATGACTGGCGCATCCTCATCCGTGTCTCCAGCCTGGGTGAGCACTTCTTCCAGGGAGAGAGCTGCCTCCTCGGCTTTCTCCTCCAGGATTTTGTCAATCGATTCCTCGATCGTGTCGCCCGAACGGTAGTGAAGTTCGAGGCAGTTCAGAATGTCCCGCTCGGGCGATGTGACCACTTTGATCGTCAGGCCCGTGATCTGATGCAGCGCATCGATGGCCACCACATTGAACGGGTCGGCCAGCGCCACCGTCAGGGTGTGATTGGCGCGGGACACCGGCATGGCCCGGAAACGCCGCGCCATGTCCGCCGGGACCAACTGGAGCAGGGCGGGGTCAATGTCCACCCGCTTCAGGCTGATCGTCTCGGCCTCCGCCTCCTTCGCCAGGAAATCGGACAGGACTTCGCCCGAGAGCAGGCCAAGCTGGACGAGGGTCTGGCCCATCGAACCGCCTTTGCGCTTCTGCTCGCGGCGCGCGAGTTCCAATTGCGCGTTCGTGAGCACGCCCGCGGCGAGCAGGCGCTCATCGAACCGGACTATGATTGGAGGTGCGTTCAAGTTATGGGCGTGTGGCTTGCGCTCCGGCCTGGCCACGGCAGCGGTCTATTCAGTCGGGCGGATTAGGATGAAGAGGCGGATGGCACCCCGGTGGCCCATCCGCCCTCCATGTAGTCGATATAAGAACTTCGTTGACCCAGTGCGGCTTCTAGCGATGGGTGACGTAGATATACACGGTTGTGGGATTCCCTGTTGCGTACTTTACACGTCCAACAAGATCAGACGTCCCGATAGCCGTCCCAAGCGTCGCCCCGTCGAGTCGGTCGTTCAGATCCTTCGCATCAGCCTCCGCAACGCCTGGAATTACTGCCTGAACCACGACTCCGCCGACGGCGTCGTTCACGGGCACTGTTCCATCGAGATCATGAGCGGCATTGATTGCCGTAGCCGCCACGCTCAGTATGTCTGCGGTAACGACTTGAACACGCGAGTTCGTATCGCCTATTTTGACTTGGAACTTCTTGTCGAGGAAGCCCTCATTCAGGAGCAGCCCGTCATAGTTCGTGGCAACAGAAGCACCCGTAGTGAAAACGAGGCCGTTGCTTGATAACAGAGACCCGAACTTCGCGTAGTGGTCCGTGACGGCGGATTTCACCGTGTTGTAACTAACGGCCGCGTTGTTGACGCGCGCGCTGTTGATGGACTCGAACACTTTGGGGAGCACCAACGCCGCCAAAATGGCGATCACGGCCAGAACGCCAATCATTTCGATGAGCGTAAACGCCTGGGCAGTTCTATACTGAGTATTTTTTATTTTCATAACTGATTTGATGTTCCGATTTTAATTTCGGATTTTCTGATTTTGTTGTGTTTTGCTTTGTAAGCGACACCGTTGGTGCCTATTGACAGAGGATCATCAACGAGGTCGTAGATGTCGTAGCAGAAGGACTACGACATCTATGATGCCCTGGCTGGTGCAGTGGTTCGG
>CAMCCU010000128.1 GCA_945872975.1 Pedosphaera parvula Ellin514 | reverse complement strand
TCCTGCCCGAGCGCAACTGGTTCCCTGCCCAAGCACGGGCCTCATCCAAGGTCGGAAGCTGCTTTCGTAAGCGAAGCTTGCCCGTGACGCGTGATGGAACCGTGATCATGTAACTCCTGCCATATTCCTGCCCGCCGGAAGCATTCACGATCTCCTTGATGAAGATGCCGCTCTTGGCTGGATATTCGATTCGGGATGTCGCGCTCGGCGTGGTCTTGCTCATGGCCGTCAAAGTGCGCGCAAAGGCACCCAAACGCAAGTCGTTTTGACAGGAATGCAGCAGGAGAGACACCTGCCAGGGTGAGTGAATTGACGTAAGTCCTTGATTAACTGGAGCCAGTTGCCGGGATTGAACCGGCGACCGACGGTTTACAAAACCGTTGCTCTACCGCTGAGCTAAACTGGCGTATTCCGGCGCAGAAGAGTATCGGAGCCGAACGCTTGTCGCTCAATGACCCAATTATCCCGCTGCAATCGCAACAGCGTTATTTCGGCGGGAGCACGAATCGTTGGCAAGCCAATTGTCGCGGAATCTGGCGTTTCTGATTCTGATGAGCGAGCCGCGAGCACTTGCTCGCCGCCGCACTCTTGCCTAACCTCGGCCACCTTTCGCCTCACATGAACATCCTGCGACCACCCGGCAATCTCGACTCTCTTGGGAATGCCATTCTTCTTGCCCTCATCGTCGGCTCCGTCTGCATCCCGAAAACGGCCCTCGCCCAGTTCCCCGGTCAGAAGACCTACTGCAACCCCATCGACATCGACTACAAATACAACTTCGAGCAACAGGCGCGCGGCATCTCCTTCCGCTCCGGGGCGGACCCGGTCATCGTCAATCACCAGGGCGAATACTTCCTCTTCGTCACCATCTCCGGCGGTTGGTGGCACTCGAAGGACCTGGTGAACTGGCGCTTCATCAAGCCCGACGTCTCACCCCATCAATGGCCCAAGGAAGACATGTGCGCGCCGGCCGCGCTCTCGGTTGGTGGACGCCTCTACCTCTTTCAATCCACGTTCGGTGAGCGGCCCATCTGGGTTTCGGACGCCCCGGAGACCGGCCGTCTCGAACACTTCAATCCGCTGCTCCCGCAGGTCCCCGGCGCGCAGGGGCCGTGGGACCCGGATATCTTCCACGACCCCGACACCAAGCGCTGGTTCATGTATTTCGGCTCGTCGAACTTGTATCCGCTCTACGGCATCGAGCTCGACCCGACGAACAAGCTCACCTATCTCGGCAACGCCTACGAGCTGTTCAAGCTCCAGCCCGAACGTCACGGCTGGGAACGCTTCGGCCCGAATCACGCCAGCCCCATCACGCCCTTCATGGAAGGCGCGTGGATGACCAAGCATCGCGGCAAATACTATCTCCAATACGGCGCGCCCGGCACCGAATACAACGTCTATGCGAACGGCACCTACGTGGGCGACGGCCCGCTCGGTCCGTTCAATTACGCGCCGAACAATCCCGTCTCCTACAAGCCCGGCGGCTTCGTCACCGGCGCGGGTCACGGCAATACTTTTCAGGACAACCACGGCAACTATTGGAACACCGGCACGCCCTGGCTCGCGGTGAACTTCGATTTCGAGCGCCGCATCGCGATGTTCCCGACCGCGTTCGATGACGAGGGCCTCATGCACGCCACCACGCGCTTCGGCGATCTGCCGCACCATATGCCCACGAAGAAATGGCAGCGCGCCGAGGAGCTCTTCACCGGCTGGATGCTTCTCTCCTATCGCAAGCCCGTCACGTCGTCGTCCTACCGCGACGTCTTCGCCGCCGCGAATGTCACCGACGAAAACATCCGCAGCTACTGGGTCGCTGGTTCCAACAAACCCGGCGAATGGCTCACCGTTGATCTCGGACGCGCCTGCGATGTCCGCGCCGTGCAGGTGAACTTCACCGACTACAAATCCGGCATCTACTCGAACTGGGCGAACGTCTATACGCAGTTCAAGCTCCACTCCTCCACCGACGGCGCGACGTGGACCACCATCGCCGATCTCACGAACGAAAAGCGCGACCGCCCCAACGCCTACCTCGAATTGAAGCAACCCGTCACCGCCCGCTACATCAAATATGAGCACGTCTATGTCGCCGCACCGAATCTCGCCATCAGCGATATTCGCGTCTTCGGCCACGGCGGCGGCGAAGTCCCGCGCACGCCAGCCAACCTTCAAGTCCGCCGCGACGGCAACGATCCGCGCAACGCGTTCATCAGTTGGGAAGACGTGCCCGGAGCCGTTGGCTACAACATCCTCTGGGGCCTGACCACCGATCAAGGTGACAAGCTCTATCAATGTTACCAGGTCTTCGCCGACCAGCGTCCCACGCTCGAACTCCGCGCCCTGAACATCGACCAGCCCTACAGCTTCGCCATCGAAGCCTTCAACGAGAGCGGCGTTTCCAAGGCGAGCAAGGTGGTGAGAGTCGGCCAACGGTGATGCCGTTCTGGTCCGCGCTGAAATTGACTTTTGGAATGCGCTGGGGGAGACTGCCACTCATGGAGCGCAGAGCTGAAGCCTGCGAATCCAAGGACAATCGCGAAATCACCGGAAGCAAGAATCAGAAGTATCGAAGCCAAGGATCACCGATCCCTTTCCAATCAAGGACACCACCATGAAGAAACTGCTCATCACACTCGGGCTCTCCGCACTCACCCTCACCAGCGCGCTGGCGCAGGGGACGATTAACCCGCTCAACAACGTGATCACTCGGCTCAAGATCGAGTGCCCGCTCGGGACAACTCGCAATCTTACCGCTGCGGATGGCCTCGCCTTTAGCCTTTGGTACGGCCCCGCCGGCTCCAATGCCGAAGACCTGCAAATGTATCCGTCCATTGCGACAATCGGTAGCGATGAGGGACTGCTCACTGGGTGGTCGAGCGTCCTCGCCCTCCCCGGAATCGACGCTGGCGAAGTGGCGTCAGTACAAATCCGCGCTGGAAGCTCTGGTGGTTTGTACGGAGTAACAGCCGTCAAACAAATTACTCTCAGTCCTGCGAGTGGTCCGGGTGTCATCGTTTGGCAGAGAGGCGATCCGGCCTTCATCATTTGCCCCGAACCATCCACACTCGCCATCAGTGCGCTGGCCGGTGCGTTCCTCCTTTTCCGCGTCCGCAAATCAATCAAAGCCAACTGATTCATGAAGAGGCTACTCCTCGCCCTCAGCCTTATTGGCTTCACCCTCGGCAACGCACTGGCGCAGGGGACGATTAACCCGCTCAACAACACGCTCACGCGATTCAAAATCGACATAAATGGCGACGGCATAGGCGACAGGAACATGACGGCGGCGGACGGAATGCAGTTCGCCGTATTCTATGGCCCGGCCGGCAGCACTGCGGAACAGTTGGTCAAAGCGCCTGGCATCGGCACGATTGGCAATGTCGAGGGCATCATGGTCGGACTACCATCGGTATTGGCACTCCCAGGAACGGAAGCTGGCCAAGTGGTCTCCCTTCAGGTTCGAGGGTGCAACGTCCTTGGCTGGAATGCGTATTCAGATGTGAAGCAGATCACTTTGGGCCCCGCCGAAGGGCCAGGTACCGGAATATGGAGAGGCGGACCTAGTCCTAACCATTTTAGTGCGCTGGTCGTTGCCCCGGGAATGCCAATCGTGAATTGCATCCCTGAACCGTCCACCATCGCCCTTGGTGCTGTGGCTGGTGCGTCCCTCCTTTTCCGCGTCCGCAAATCAACCAAAGCCAACTGACTCATGAAAAAACTGCTCCTCACTCTCAGCATTATTGGCTTCACCCTCGGCAGCGCGCTGGCGCAGGGGACGATTAACCCGCTCAACGGCACCCTAACACGGGTTCAGATTTGTTTAGCTCCGGGGGAATATCGCAATGCCTTTGCTTCGGATGGGCTTCGATTCAGCATCTGGTTTGGACCGGCTGGAGGCGAGCCAACGACACAGGTTGGTGGCTTGGCGACGATTGGTTCAACCACAGGCATCATCACCGGCTGGTCCACCATCCTTGCACTACCGGGCACGGAGGCTGATGAAATCGTCTCGCTACGGATCGTGGGCTCAAGCGACTTGGGAATTCGCCTAGATACCGGCGTGCGTCAGGTAACACTCGCTCCCACCAGTGGTCCGGGAACCATTATCTGGCAAACCGCCACTGGTACACACTCAGATCGCTTCCTCCCGTTGATAGCGGAATGCCCGGAACCATCCACACTCGCCCTCGGCGCCCTGGCCGGTGCGTTCCTTCTTGTCCGCGTCCGCAAATCAACCAAAGCCAACTGACTCATGAAGAAAATACTACTCGCACTTGGTCTCATCGGTATCACTCTCACCAGCGCGCTGGCGCAGGGCACCATCGCCTTCGCCAACGGCGCACTCACGAGAGTCACAATGCTGGACCCAACGGGAGGCGGTCGGAACGCCACTGCCTCTGATCGACTGGCGATTGGTGTCTTTTATGGTCCGGCCGGTTCAGGACAGGACTATTTGACTCTTGCTCCTGGAGTCGCCGGCATTGGGCCAACCGCAGGCATCATGATAAATGCTCCGAGCATATTCTCTCTGCCTGGCACCGAAGCGGGGCAGGTGGTTTCGCTTCAGATCCGAATGTGGAGCAACACATACGGGAGCGACTGGGAAGCGGTCTGCCGGGACAATGCCTACCTTGGGGCCACGGCAGTAAAGCAAGTCACTCTTGGCACTGCGGAGAACGCCACTGCAATCTGGCAGACTGCTTCTGGCACCTCAGCAAGCCGATTCACTCCTCTCATTCAAGCACTCGGCCCCATGAACATTCAATGTATCCCCGAGCCCTCCACGCTCGCCCTTGGCGCGCTGGCCGGTGCGTTCCTCCTTTTCCGCGTCCGCAAATCAACCAAAGCCAACTGACTCATGAAGAAACTACTGATCACCCTCGCGCTGGTCATCAGCACGGCCACCAGCACTTGGGCGGCCGGGACAATTAGTCCCCTCAACGGACCAGTGCGCAGGATCGCGCTGGACTTCAACCACGACGGCGTCGCCGATCGGCTGGCTACAGCAGCTGATGGAATCAAGATGGGTGTGTTCTACGGAACCGCCGGTCCAAGTGCCTCAGAGTTGGTGGCTTATCCTCAATTCGCCGTCATCGGCGATTACGACGGGATCTTCACCGGGCTGCCAGGCGTTTTGCAAATCCCTGGCACGCACCCCCAAGACATCATCTCCCTGCAAATGCGCTTCAGTGACTCGCACGGGTTGCAGGCGGAGACTCCGGTGATTCAGACCAGACTCGGACCGGACGAAGGCCCGGGTGCTGTGGTTTGGGGCGCAGGAGAAAGCAGATTTCACTCTGCCGTCACGTTGTCCAGCCCCGGCTTCGCGATAGTAATCGTGCCCGAGCCTTCTTCACTCGCGCTGGGAGCAATGGCTGTGGTTCTGGCCGGCTTCCGACTGTCTCGCCGGCGCAAGTAGAGATTAACGTCACTCCAGTACGACGTAGATGAGCGTGCCGACCTCGGAGCGGGCGTTGCCTTGGCTGGGGAGGAAGAGAGTGACGGCGTAGCACCACTTCCCAGCCGCATCACGCAGGCGCGTGACGGCGGGATTCGCAAAGGAACGGGAGCCAGCGTGGGTTTGCACCGGGATGGGCCACGCCTGCACGCCGGCATCATCAAGGACGAAGATTCGCCATGAGGTCCAATCGCCGGGCGTGAGCTGCGCTTCCTGCACGAGATATTTCCTTCCGCCAAACTCGACGTGATCGCGATCCCCGATGTTCCCGCGCACGCCGTGGGCTTCGAGAGCCTGGTCGATGGAGGGCTCGGTGCGCGCGGTCCAATTCGTGAAACCGAGGAGCGTGCCGCGCGCGGCGCGGTCCACCTTCATCTCGCGGTAGTAATGGATGCGCAGGTCGATGCGTGATCTAGCGAGGTCGCCATTCAGCTCCACGCGCTCGAAGCTCGGCGTGCCTTCCGCCGTGGGCGCGAGCGTGCGCGGGAGATCGATCTCGCGGTCGGAACGCGCGTGCAGAAGCGCATCCAGGTTCGCGTAATGGCGCAGACGGATGATGACGGCCTTGGGCACGTTGACCTCGTAGGCAAGGAGGAAGTCGCCGCGCGGCCCGTGCCAGAGCGCGCCTTGGGAGGAGCGTTGATCGAGCACGGTATGGTGCGTCCAGTGGAGGAGGTTCGTGGAGCGTCCAAGGTGGAGCTGGAACTCGCGTTCCCGGAGCGTGTGATAGACGCCGAGATAATCCCCGGGCGCGAGCTCGATGATCTTCAGGCAATCCAGCGTGCGCCCTTGGTCATCCGTGGCGCGATAACGATGCGCGGTGGCGTTGGTGACGTTGGTGAGGAGCGAGATGAGTCGCGCGGTGGTGGCGTCGGGTGCCGGCGCGGCGTGAAGCGAACCCGTGAGGCACAGCGCGAAGCCAAGCCGCAGAAGCGCAACGCAACGCCGCCGGATCATTCCCACTCAATCGTTCCGGGCGGCTTGCTGGTGATGTCGAAGACGCAACGGTTCACGCCCTTCACTTCGTTGATGATGCGCGAGGCGAGGCGTTCGAGGAGATCGTAGGGGAGCTTCACCCAGTCGGCGGTCATACCGTCCTGGGATTCCACGGCGCGTACGGCGATCGTGTATTCGTAGGTGCGTTCGTCGCCCATCACGCCGACGCTGCGGACGGGAAGGAGCACGGCGAAGCTCTGCCAGATCTTGTAGTACCAGCCGCTGGATTTCATTTCCTCGACCACGATGGCGTCGGCATTGCGCAGGATGGTGCAGCGCGCGGGCGTGACTTCGCCGAGGATACGGACGGCGAGGCCGGGTCCAGGAAACGGCTGGCGATAGACGATTTCCTTGGGCAAGCCGAGCTCAAGACCGAGCTGGCGCACTTCGTCTTTGAAGAGGCATTTGAGCGGCTCGACGAGCTCGAACTTCATGTTCTTCGGCAGGCCGCCCACGTTGTGGTGGCTCTTGATCATCGCGGCGGGATTGCCGGCGATGGGGATGCTCTCGATGACGTCAGGATAGAGCGTGCCTTGCGCGAGGAACTTCGCCTTGCCAGCGCGCTTGGTCGCCGCCTGGAAGACTTCGATGAAGGTCTTGCCGATGATCTTCCGCTTGCGTTCGGGATCGGTGATTTTCTTGAGGCGACCCATGAAGAGCTTGGAGGCGTCTTCGTATTGAAGCTTGAGCTTGAAGTTGCGGCCGAAGACTTCGCGGACGGTGTCGGCTTCCTTTGCGCGAAGCACGCCGTTGTTCACGAAGATGCAGGTGAGCTGGTCGCCGATGGCCTTGTGAATAAGGGCGGCGGCAACGCTGGAATCCACACCGCCGCTGAGACCGAGGATGACCTTCTCCTTGCCGACCTGCGCGCGGATGACTTCGACCGCGTGATCGACGTAGCTGCGCATCGTCCAGCTCTTGCCGCAGTTGCAAATGCCGTGGACGAAGTTGGCTAAAATCTCCTTGCCGCGCGGCGTGTGCGCGACTTCGGGATGGAACTGGAGCCCGAACATCTTCCGCTCATGGTTCTCGATGGCGGCATATTGGGAATTCTCCGTGGTGGCGACAGGCACGAAGCCGTCGGGGAGTTTGGTCAGCTTGTCACCGTGGCTGTTCCAGACCTGGAGCGCGGCGGGCAGCTTCCGAAAGAGAGCGCAGCTTGGATCTTTGAGCGTGAGGGTGCCTTTGCCGTATTCACGTTTCTGGCCGGGCTCGACTTTGCCGCCGAGGAAGTGCGCGAGAATCTGGACGCCGTAGCAGATGCCGAGAATGGGGAGGTTAAGATTGAAGATGGCCTTGTCGGGCAGCGGTGCCTTCTTCGTGTAAACGCTCGACGGCCCGCCGGACAGGATGATGCCGCTGGGCTTCATCGCGGCGATTTCCTTCGCGGGCGTGTTGTAAGGCAGGATGGTGGAATACACGTTGCACTCGCGGATGCGGCGCGCGATGACCTGCGTGTATTGGGACCCGAAGTCGAGGATGACAATTTGTTCGTTCATCGAAAAGAGGGGAAGGTTTTGCAGGTGCGGAGAAGTTTTGGCGAGAGAAAAAGCGGACGCAACGAGACATCGAGACATCCCCGACAGAAAAAGAAACGACCGGAACCTTTCGATTCCGGTCGTAGGTAAATACTTTTACCCTGGTCGAGAGAAGCCTACTTCTTGTCTTCCTTCTTGGGGTTGCACTTTTCGCAGGTCTTTCCGTCTTTCTTGGCCTTCACGCAGCAGGCGTGGCCGCAGTCTTTGCCAGCGGCCTTAGCCTTATCGCAGCAGGATTCGGCGCTCGCGAAGGAGATGCTGCCGAGGAGAACCACGGCGGCGATGATTGCACTGATGGACTTCATTATGTTTGCCTTTCATTGCCGCCTGTATGGGGCGGCGTATGTTTTTTTGTTATTTGAACCCTGATAACTGCCCAAGCGACTCAGCTTTTGCAATTCATGGTTCAGTACTGATCGACTGTAGTTAGCGCGCCAAGGATGGCAATACCGTTCTGGCACCGCATCCCCACCGCGCCCAAAACCGGCCAGCACTGTTTAATACGGCTGAAACCGCTGATCGGTTACAAGGTTTTTGAAGTTTTCGTTAAGCCCGGTATTCATCAAACTTGTGGAGCCGAGCGTTGAGGATGGGAGCCCGGGTGCCGCGCTGCTCCCGCTTCCACCGCTGAATACCACCCATTACCCCACCCCGTCTGAACCGATCCAATGGAACCGCACCGCCAAACTTGCCCACCCCGATTCCGTGCGCTAACCATTGCCCGTGTTGAAAACCGATCTATCGGATGCCGCGCTCGTGCTCGTCGGCCACGGCTCCACGCTGAACGCCGAGTCCGCCACGCCCACCTACCAACACGCCGATGAACTCCGGCGGCGGAAGATCTTTGCCCAAGTCGCGGAATGTTTCTGGAAGGTCGAGCCTCCCATCTGTGGGGTGCTCCGCGGCATCTTCGCCCCGCGCGTCTTCATCGTCCCGCTCTTCATCAGCGATGGCTACTTCACCGAGGAGGTCATCCCCCGCGAACTCGGCCTCTGCGCGAAAGGCGAAAAGGAATTCCCACGCACCCAGCAACGCGGCGCGCAGACCATCCATTACTGCGGGCCGGTCGGCACACACGACAGCATGACGGAAGTTCTCCTCGCCCGCGCCAAAGAAGTTGTCGAGAAGCACCCCTTCCCTCGCGCGCCGCGTCCGGAGGAGACGACGCTCTTCATCGCCGGCCACGGCACCAGCAACAATGAGAACTCGCGCAAGGCCATCGAGCGACAGGTGGAACTCATCCGCGCCCAAAACCTCTACGCCGCCGTCCACCCCATCTTCATGGAGGAAGACCCGCGCATCGCCGACTGCTACACCATCTCGCAAACCAGAAACATCGTGATGGTGCCGTTCTTCATCAGCGACGGCCTCCACTCCTTCGAAGACATCCCTGTGATGCTAGGGGAGCCCGCGCGCATCGTGCAGGAACGCTACAAGAGCGGTCAGCCGACGTGGCGGAATCCCACTGAGAAACACGGCAAACACGTCTGGTACTCCGCCAGCATCGGGAACGAACCGCACATTGCGGACGTCATCCTCGAACGCGTTCGAGAGAGAGCTTAGATGCCCATTTACGGTTCTGAATATGGCCACCCTTCAGCCCTTGTGCTCCGCAAAAACACCGATACTATGCGCCCCATGAAATCCAACGCATCACTCTTTCGGAAGTCCGTTCGAGCCTCCGTCGCGCTCTGCTTCGCCAGCCTGCTGGTTGCCGCGCCCCAGCGTGCGTCCGCCGCAGACCAGCCCGCCGTCGCGCTGCAACAGATCGCCGAAGGCTTCGTCTCCCCGCTGAATCTAGTTTCCCTCCCAGACGGCTCCGGTCGTCTGCTCATCGCGGATCAGGTCGGCACGATTCACCTCCTGAACAAGGACGGCAAGCTCGACGAAAAGCTCTTCCTCGACCTGCGCCCGAAGCTCACCAAGCTCAACCAAGGCTTCGATGAACGCGGTATCCTCGGTCTCGCGCTGCACCCCAAGTTCAAGTCGAACCGCAAGCTCTACATCTACTACAGCGCCCCGCGCAGCTCTTCCGCTCCGACGAACTGGGACCACACCAGCCACCTCGCTGAATTCACGGCAGCAGCAGATTTCAACTCCGTGGACCCGACCTCCGAACGCGTGTTGCTGAAAATCGACAAGCCCCAGGCGAACCACAACTGCGGACGAATCGTGTTCGGACCGGATGGCTTCCTCTACATCGGCACTGGCGATGGCGGCGGCGCGAACGACAACGAGTTCGGACATTCTTCACCCCAGGGCAACGGCCAGGATACCACGGTGCTCCTCGGCAAAATCCTGCGCATCGACGTGAACAAAGGCACGCCCTACGCCATCCCGTCCGACAATCCATTCGCGAACGGCAAGCAGGGTCGCGCGGAGATCTTCGCCTACGGCCAGCGCAATCCGTGGGGCATCTCCTTTGATCGCGGCGGCGATCATGAACTCTTCGCCGTCGATGTCGGACAGAACCTCTACGAAGAACTGAACATCATCGTCAAAGGCGGCAACTACGGCTGGCGCGTGCGCGAAGCCCACGTCGCCTTCGATCCCAAGAAGCCGAACACACCTCCGACCGACGCGCCGAAGACCGACGCGCTTGGCAAGCCCTTCATCGAGCCCATCGCTTACTACAAGCATCCCGCCCGCAACAAGATTGATCCCACGCAGCTCGAAGGCATCTCCGTCACCGGCGGCTACGTCTATCGCGGCAAAGCCATCAAGAAGCTCCAGGGCAAATACATCTTCTCCGACTGGTCCCGCACCTGGGCGTTGCCCGACGGCGTCTTCTTCACCGCTACGCGCGAAGGCAAAGGCAAGAACTCGAAATGGAATCTCGATTCCCTGCCCATCACCACCACCAGCGGCGGCAAGCTCGGCGCCTACATCGTCGCCATGGGCGAGGACGACGCGGGCGAGCTCTACGTGATGACCAACGGTCGCAACAGCCTCACCGGCCAGACCGGCAAGGTCTTCAAGCTCGTCGCGAAATAAAACTCCAGCCTGCACGCGCCATGTGCTGCTTCTCACGCCCCGTCGATTCCGTCAGCGCCACGAACATCTTCGCCCGCTCCGGAGCGGATGGACGGCAGTTCGTGGTTTACAGCATGACACTCCGAGCGCCCGAAGACCTCGCCATGGTGCTTCCGTTGCCGGTGAAACCCGGCAGCGGCGAGAAGGCGGTGGAGTTCATCGACCTCAAGGACTACGCGGATTTCTTCACGGACCTGAAGAAAGGATTCCCTGTCCCTCCCCCGCCCGGTCCAATCGCAAGATCCTCCTTCGGCGCTGTCTCAGGTTCAAAACTCGAAGTCGTCTCGGTGGGAAATTTCGAAGCCTCCTTCGTTCCCACCGTCACCGACTTCTCGCGTCTCGACGAACGCTTCCGACTTCCGGTTGGCACCTGGGACAAACTCCCCGCGTATCGCGACCACGGTTTCGCCGTCTTCAAGCTCAAGTCCGGCAATGCGAAAGTTCATCCGATGGCGTTCTCGTTTCCTCGCGCGAAACCGGCGGAGCTTTTCTTCCCCACCGTCCACATCCACGACGGCAAAGTGCATAAGGACGCCGAGTTTGATCACGTCCTCTACTGCCAGCGCGGACCGTCGGATCAATTCAACCTGCTCGCCTGGGATGAATCCGTCCGCCCTGTCGGCCTCTTCATGCAAATGCCCAAGGCCAAGAGCATCCTCGACGGCAGCGAACACTGCTACCGCCGCGCCCTCCATGGCATGTGGCCGAACAAGGATTTCACCCTGAAGTCCGAAGCGTAGCCTTTACTTCAATCCAGCGGACTTTTTCACGGCATCGATGATGAGGCGGTCATTGTCACCGCTGTCCCAGGTCAGCTTGAGAAAGCTCGGCAGGTCCATCTTCCTCTCGCGCAGGAACGGACGGTCTCCCGCGCAGCCATACATCAAGTCCGCCGGCATCTCGCCACGCAGCTTGACCCGCGCCTTCACGATGAGCCGAGG
>CAMCCU010000127.1 GCA_945872975.1 Pedosphaera parvula Ellin514 | reverse complement strand
GTGCTGAAGTTCGACTCGGGCAAGGTGAGATTCGCGGCGGGCAATCTGGCGGATGAGTTCGCCAACGATGTATCGCTCCTCAACAACAAGGTGACCAATCTGGGCACGAACAAGCTGACCCTTTCCATCAACCTCGCGTCCGGACTGTTGAACGGTTCCGTCACCACGCCGGATGGCACCCGGAGCTTCCCGTTCAAAGGCGCAGTGTATCAGAAGCAGAATCAGGGCTGGGGTTTCTTCCTTGGAACGAACCAGAGCGGCCGGGTTCGCTTCAGCGATTAGGCGTTCGCCACCTATCGCAAGCCTGCGGCGCGGGTGACCGTGGTCTTGATCCGCTTCCACAAGGATTGCTTGCGCTGACCACCATCGGCCCACGGAGCGAGAACGACTGGCTGGCTGCATTCCGGGCAGACCCGGCGCGGCGGGCGGCCAACCAGGCGCACGTCCTTGATGCAGCTTGAGCAGAAATATCCATCGCACCCCTCGCAATGCCATGAAGCAACGGCCGCCGTGTGCTTGATGCAGCTGAGCACGCCTTCTCCCAGTTCCACCGAGGCTGGAAGCCTTTGCGCTTCGATGTCGGGAACGTTCACGCTCTCCTGCGACCACTCGACGGTGGCGGGGACCTGGCCGAACCTCAGCCTTTCGCCCGGAGCAAGGAACGCTTCGTTCACCGTCCGATTGCCGACCGTCGTCCCATTGGTGGAGCCAAGGTCCCGAACTTTCAGGAAGTCGATTCCCAGCTCCATCTCGCAATGGTGCTGCGATAGGGACGGGTGTGAAATGACCACATCATTGTCCGCGGCGCGACCAATTCGAGTGATGCCCCACTTCAATTCCCTGGAGAGAACCGGTGCGCCGTCGAGTTGAATATGGAGCCTCGCCATGTGATGTCCGGGCTGTCTGAAACCCTCGGACTTGATAAACTCCGTTCAAGGCGCTATCGATCAATTTTGTCCGCGAGGCAGGGATGCGCGAGCTTCCGAGCCATGTCGGAGAGCTGCCGGGCGCTCAGAGAGGGAACCGATGCCCGCGAATCACAGGAAAGGACTCATGAGGGGAGCGCTCTGGAAGCTGTCGCAGGTCTGAAGAACCGTCGACAACTCACGTCTAAATCCTCTCTTGAGCGTTTCCTGAGATTGGCGGGATCAAAAAGAAAAGTCCGTTCAGTGGTTGGCGGTCATCACCAGCGTCTGCTCCAGGGTGGTGAGACCCTCGCGCACCTTGTCGAGGGCGACATGTCGCAGCGTGCGCATGCCTTGATCGATCGCGATCTTGCCGATCTCCATCGAGCTCTTGCGGGAAATGATGGCCGTGCGAATCTCGTCGGTCACCGTCATGGCTTCCACAATCGCAAGGCGTCCCGAGTAACCCATGTTGTTGCACCGATCACAGCCGCGACCACGGTAGAGGGTGACGCCATCGAAGGTGTTTTCCAGGATGCCAAGGTCACGATACATCGAGGCCGGATACGTGACCGGCTCTTTGCAGTGCTTACAGATGCGGCGCATGAGGCGCTGGGCGCAAGCGAGAATGACGGAGGAAGAGATCAGGAACGGAGCGATGCTCATGTCATCAAGACGAGTGATCGCACCAGGGGCGTCATTGCAGTGCATCGTGCTCAAGACCTGATGGCCTGTCAGCGCCGCTTCCACCGCGATCTCCGCCGTCTCCGTATCACGGATTTCACCGATCATCAGGATGTCCGGATCTTGACGGAGGATGGAGCGCAGCGCGCCTGCGAAAGTGAGGCCGATCTCCTTTTTCACGGGCACCTGGTTGATGCCCGGAATCTGGAATTCGACCGGGTCTTCCACGGTCACAATGTTGTACTCCGGGTTGTTAAGCTCGTTGAGCGCGGAGTAGAGCGTGGTCGTCTTGCCTGAACCAGTAGGCCCGGTGACGAGGAGCAATCCGTGGGGCGCGTCAACGGCAGATTTGAAGCGACGGAAGGTATCAGGATCCAAGCCGAGCTTGTCCATGCTCGCCGAGAGGTTGCTCTTGTCGAGCACGCGGAGCACGCATTTCTCGCCGTGCACGGTGGGGAGGAATGAAACGCGGAGATCGAAATCGCGGCCGGAGACCTTGACCCTCATGCGTCCGTCCTGCGGCAGACGGCGCTCAGCGATGTCGAGGCTGGCCATGATCTTCAGGCGCGACGCGAGGGCGATCTGGAGATTCTTCGGTGGCGGCACCTTGTCGATGAGCGCGCCGTCCACGCGGTAGCGGAGGCGGACCATTTTCTCAAAGGGCTCCAGATGAATGTCGCTCGCGCGCTCCTTGATCGCTTGAACAAGGATCAAGTTTGCGAGCTTGATGACGGGAGCTTCCTCGGACGACGCGGCCAGCTGGTCGAGGTTGACCTGTTCGACCGCCTCACTAACCGTCTCCAAGCCCTCGGCATCGGCAGCATCATTGATGATGTCCTCCATCGTGCCGGCTTTGCTGCTTTCGAGATTGTTGAGCTTGTCGAGAATCGACTTCTCGGAGGCAATCATCGGAGAGACATCCATCTTCGTGATGCGCCGGACGTCGTCAATGGCGAGGACGTTCAGCGGATCGGCCATCGCCAGGAACAGCTTGTTATCGAGGCGGGAGATCGGGAAGACCTTGTGATTCTGACAAACGTCACGCGGGAGCAGTTCAGCAACCTCCAGAACGGTGCCGCAACGGGCCAGATTCACCGGAGAGACGTTGAGAACACGGCCCATGGAAACGACCATGTCCGACTCCGTGACGAGACCCTTGTCGGTGATCAGCTTGAGGAGGCGGGTGCCCTCCTTCTTCTGCTGCTCCAACAGTTCCTCGACCTGTGTGTCCCGCAACAGCCCATCCTCCACCAGGGCGTCAGCGATACGTTCACCAAAAGTTTTTACAGCGGCCATGTGCTTCTGAATTAGCGGATGACTTTGCGAAGGGCTTTAACGAGATCCTGCGGCGACGTCAGGTACCAGACGAGACGTTGTTGCACGGCTCCCTCCAGCTCCTGGGCGGCGCGTTTGTTAAACGGATTCGCCGTGGCCACGAGGACTGACTTGCTCATGCGATCAAAGGGAAGCACGCACCAGCGCTGCAGCGTCGCCACTGGCATCGAGCGCGCCAGCTCGGTATCGATGTCATATCGTTCCAGCGGGAGGTAGCCGCACCGATGCTTGTCCGCGATGATCTTGAGAGATTTCTCAACCGGCAGGACTCCCTTGTCAGCCAGGAGCTGGATAAACGGTTCAAAAATTTTCCCCGGAGAAGACGACATGTCCGGCTTCACCCAGCACAGGTCGAAATCGCCGGCAGCAATGACCTTCGAATCAACGAACAGCTTCTGCATCGTCTGCCGTCCATCGTCGATCTCGCAGGCAGGCCCTTTCAGATCGGAGCCCTGAGTCCTGGACGACTTGGTGATAATCCGGGTGCTGCCCTCGCCTGAATCCTGACCCGCTGACTGGGTGTTGAGAGTCTGGGCCTTGTTCTCGATCTCGCTCAAGGCAGCGAGGACTTCGGCGTCGTCGGGACACCGCTGCAAGACGCTTTCGTATTCGAGAATCGCGGAGGATAGCTGCCCCATCATCACGTAGGCTTGAGCGATGCGCTTGGACGTGTTGGCCACCTCCAGATCGCGGCCCAGCTTCTGGTATGCCTCCTTCAGGATTTCCAGTGACTGGTAATCCTGCGGCTGCGACTGGGTGATCACCTCGAACATCTCAATTGTCTGCTGCAATTGAGCTTCTTCGTTGGCAGTTAAAGTGGCGACCGTAGCCATCAGATAGTTTTGGTTTACGAATTCATCCGGCAGGCGAAAACGCGCGCCGCACGGGTCGCCACATGCTCAGCAAGGTGGAGGCCAAACCAGCCACCCGACTTGCGCCCATGACAACTTCCAACGCTTAGGTCGGCAGAAACCGTCATTGCATTAGCCCCAACGTCAAAAGAAACCCTTGGCATTCCCTCCAGCACCATGTTAGAAACCCCGTCCGCTTCGTATCGGGAAGCGGCAAAACTTGTCAATCGTCACGTTTTAGGCCGGCCATCCGGCTCACTAATTAAGCTTTATGTCACAGCATCGCAGCCTGCGCGCCGCCAGCAACCTCGGCGCAAAACGCAACGTTCTCAAACGCTTCGAGCGCGTCGCACTGCTCCAGAAACGCAGCCAGTGGAAGGCGGGCGACCGCGTCACCGGCCTGCGCAAGACCAAGCCTGAAGCTTGATCGGAATTTCGAGTTCCGGATGGCGAATTCCGAATGAAGCGCCCGCTGCTTGGTCTTCATTCGTCATTCTTGATTCGTGATTCGTAATTTCCATGCGCCTCCAAAAATTTCTCGCTGAATCCGGCGTGGCATCCCGCCGCGCCAGCGAGGCCATCATCCTTGAGGGACGTGTTTCGATAAACGGACGGGTGGTCCGGACTCTCGGCACGAAGATCGAGCCTGGTCACGACCGGATCGAACTGGATGGCCAGCCGCTCAAGACACGGCGAAAGATCTACATTGCCGTCAACAAACCTCCTGGCTTCCTTTGCACCCGCAAGGATCCCCTCAATCGCAACACCGTCTTTGATCTATTGCCGCCAGAATGGGCACACTTGGTGTCCGTCGGCCGACTTGATCGTGACAGCGAAGGATTGCTTTTCCTGACCAACGACGGCGACTTCGTTCTGCACCTGACGCATCCCCGCTATGGTGTTCGCAAGATTTACCAGGCAGCGGTCGAGGGCAAAGTCCACCCTCCGATGCTCAAGCGGTTCACCCAGGGCATTGAAGACGACGGCGAAATCCTGAAGGCGGAAAAGGCCCGGACAATTTCCGCCACCAACAGCAAGAGCGTCGTGGAACTGGAACTGGCGGAAGGCCGAAACCGCGAGGTCCGCCGTCTGTTCGCTTCACAAGAACTTAACGTCATAAAACTCCAGCGCATCCAGATCGGACGCATCAAACTGGGCGAATTGCCGGTTGGTAAATGGAGGACATTGACAGATACAGAGATAAAATCTCTACTTGCCCCGATATGAAGATGAAACATTGGATGTTTGCAGTCCTGTCGTTTAGCCTTCTTGCCGAGACGATTCTGGCACAGGCTCCAGTGGCTGCACCTCAGGATGCGCAGCCCCCCGTAATTCCCGCTGGCGACACGCCGGCACCCTTGGCCACAAAGCCGGAATCCAAGGCTGCGGCAAAGAAAAAGAAACCCGTCGCCGAAAAGAAGGCGGCCGCCAAACCCGCGACAGAGCCGGTAAAACCAGCTGCGGCATTGACCGCCGGCCCCGCCGTCGCTCGTGAAAAGAATGTCAACGTGCGCGCGCAGGCCGCGATCAACAGCGAGATCGTCACCCACCTCAAACGCGGCGACGTCGTCACGGTCCTCGAGGAAATCACCGTCAAGAAGCCGAAAGCGGACGAACCCGCGCGCTGGGCTAAAATCGCGCTGCCCGCTGGTACAGTGGTCTGGCTCAACACGCAGTTCATCAACGCCGACACCAAGGCTGTCATTCCCAAAAAACTGAACCTCCGTAGCGGACCCGGTGAGAACTACAGCGTCCTCGGTCGCATCGAAAAAGGAACCGTCGTCAAGACCGTCGAAACGAAGGGCGAATGGACCAAGATCGAAGCTCCCACGAACTCCTACGCATTCGTCGCAGCGCATCTCCTTTCGACGGATCCGGCTGACCTCGGGCCCGCACTCGCCAAGGCAAACCCGCCGGCTCCCGTTGTTGCCGTGCTCCCACCGCCACCGGTTGAAGTCGCTGTCGTGACCCCCTCTCCGGTCACACCTCCAGCGGAGTCATTGACTCCGCCGCCCGTCACGCCAGTGCCGGTCGTCGTCGCTCCGCCACCACCGCCGGTCGAAACCGTCGCCACGCCGGCACCTGTGACTCCTCCGGTGGTAGACGAGCCGCCCATTAAGCGCATCGTGACCCGCGAAGGCATCGTCAAAGGCAGCGCCAGCATCCAATCGCCGACGTACTTCGTCCTCCGCAGCCTCGATAACAACAAGACGATTAACTATCTGCACAGCCCCACGACCAACGTGGCGATGAAGCCGTTTCAATTCCAGCGCGTCATCGTGACCGGCGAAGAAATCCTCGATGAGCGCTGGCCCAACACGCCGGTCATCAACATCGATTCGATCGAAGCCGTGCCGCAGTAATCTCAGTGGCGACGAATCTCATCGACGGTCGCGCCATCGCGGAGCAACTCCACGCGGACACCGCGCAACGCATCGCCTCCCTCAAATCTCGCGGCACCCAGCCTGGGCTCGCGTTTGTTCGAGTCGGGGAGGATCCCGCGTCGAGAGTTTACGTCGGCATGAAAGAGAAGACGTGCCAGCGTCTCGGCTTCTATTCCGAGACTCACGTTCTCCCACAGACCACCTCGCAAGCGGAACTCCTCGCGCTGCTGGAACGGCTCAATGACGATTCGCGGCTCCACGGCATCCTCGTTCAGGCGCCCCTGCCCTCGCACATCAATTCCGCGACGGTTTACTCCACCGTATCGCCAGCGAAAGATGTCGATGGATTTCATCCAGTGAACGTCGGCAAGCTGATGCTCGGCGATCCTGCGGGGTTCGCGCCCTGCACGCCTGCCGGTGTGCAACAACTTCTCATCCGCAGCAACGTCAACACCGATGGGGCCGACGTCGTCATCCTTGGACGTGGCGACATCGTCGGAAAGCCGATGGCCGCCATGCTCTGCCAAAAATCGAAAGGTGCCAACGCCACCGTCACGATTTGCCATTCGAGAACCCGCGACATTGCCACGCATTGCCGACGGGCTGACATTTTGATCGCGGCGATGGGCGTCCCTGAATTCGTGACGCCCGACATGGTCAAGCCAGGCGCGGTCGTCATTGATGTCGGCGTTAATCGGATCGCGGACGCCAGCGCCAAAGGCGGCAGCCGTCTGGTCGGTGACGTGGAGTTCTCGCGCGTGCAGCCCATCGCCGGCAAGATTACTCCCAACCCCGGTGGCGTCGGTCCGATGACCATTGCCATGCTCATGCAAAACACCGTTCGCGCTGCCGAGCAAACACTTCAGGCTTGAGCCATCGAACTCTCAGACCGATACCACTGAAAAATTGATATGACACCCACTCGAATTCTTCCCGACCTCCAGTCCTCGTTGCTCTGCGAAGAAGTGCGCCAGGAAGCCAACGGTAACTTCTTCCTCATCGGCGTCATTGATTTCGTCCGCGTGCCCCAGGTGCCGATCACGGCCTCCAAACTGACCGTCTTCAATCGCTGGACTGCTGGCGTGGGAACGTTTACGGAAAGCGTTCGCCTCATCGCCCCGGACCAGAGCACCGTGGTTCGCAAGAGCGAAGTGAAGTTCCAGATGAACAACCCCGGCATCAACGCCACCACGGTGACGCTCTTCGGCAACATCGAGTTCACCGCACCGGGCGCTTACTTCCTTGAGGTGCTGGTCGATGACGTGATGAAGATTCGCTACCCCATCAATCTCGTCGTCGTCCCGCCGCCGAATCAGGGTCAGCAAACCCAGACCAAATGACTCCGCTGAATGTCAAAAGACGAAAACAAGACGTCGTCTGACATTCCCGAATCGAAGCCCGAACTGCGGGCTCCCTCTCAAGCATGGCAGCCGATCACGCCCTCGGGAGTGGCGGCGTTCGCTGGAGCAACGGTCGGCCGACTGCTGATTGTGCAACTCATCGTCGCCGCCCTGGCCGCCTGGTGCGTGCTTTGGTTTCTCGCGGCGAACTGGTTTCCCATAGTCCGCGGAGCCATCGCCCAGTTGCCGGACGAAGGAATCATCCAGAACCAGCAGCTCAGCACGCCGCACACTTCGACCACTCCCCTCGCGGAAAGCCGTCTCCTGACCCTCGTGGTCGATGCCGATGGTGTCGGCACTCCAAGCGTCGCAACGGATCTCCGGGTGGAATTTCACCGCCGCAACATCGCCTTCTGCTCTCTGTTCGGCTGCCTGAACTTCGATTACCCGAAGGACTCCACCGTGCAGTTCAACCGCCCCGAGCTGCAATCCCGCTGGGGCGCGTGGCAGACCATGATTCTCTGGATCACCGGCATCGGCGTGGTCGTCTGGCTGTTCCTCAGCTGGTTCGCACTCGCCACCGCTTACTGCCTGTTTGTTCGCATCTTCGCCTTCTTCAAGGATCGCCAGGTCAGCCTGCTGGGCAGCTGGAAGCTCTGCGCCGCCGCGCTGCTTCCCGCCGCGTTGATGGCCGGTGGATCGATCCTTCTCTACGGGCTCGGCATCATCGACCTGCTTCAGTTTCTCCTGCTGTTCAACTTCCACATCGTCGTCGGCTGGGTCTACGTGCTGCTGAGTTTGCTGCGGCTTCCGCGAGCCAGCGATGCCAGGCCGATCACTCGAAATCCGTTCGACTCCGAAAAGCCGGCCGGCCCGTCCAATCCATTCTCCTCCTGATTTCCCTTCGGAGTCTTTTTCGCCGGTTTCCTCATCCGCATTGCACCTGATTATGTGTTCGTCTAGCGTCGCGGCATGTCGATCCGCTTGCGGTGCCATGCACTGATGCTGATGCTTTGTCTCGGGTTCTCCGGCTGCACGCCGACCGCTGAAACCCAGATGGACGAGCAAAGGAACCCTCATTTTCTGGCCGGCAGGGAGAAGGTCGGCGCGCTGGACTACAAGGGCGCCGTCGAATCCTTTGAGCGCGCGGTGGAGGATAATCCGCGCTCCGCACTCGCTCACTTCGAGCTGGGCGTCCTCTACGAACGCGAAAACGATTACGTCGCCGCCCTCTATCACTTCAACAAAGCGCTCAAGCTGCGGCCCAATGGCAATCCTGCAGACATCATTCGCCAGCGGATTCCCGGTTGCAAACAGGAGCTCGTGAAGGCGGATTCGCTCGCCATCATCAACCCCAACGTCCTTCGCGAGACGGAGAATCTCCGCGCGCAGAACGCCACCTTGCGAAGCCAGCTCGAAATGCTGCAAGCCCAGCTCGCCAGCCGACCGCCGACACCCATCACCGGGGCTCCGGCCACAGCCGGCCGCGAGGCGACGACGCCCCCGGTTTACTCGACTCCGCCGACCCCGACCCTGGAACAGAACGGCGCGCCGCGCGTTACGATCACCCGCCCACCCGCCGCCACTGCCGGCCGTGGACGCACCCACACCGTGCGAGCTGGCGAAACCGTCACGTCCATCGCGAAACAATACTCCGTCAAAGCCAACGCGCTGCTCGCCGCCAATCCCGGACTCGACGCCAGACGCATGCGCATCGGTCAAACGCTGACCGTTCCGGTTCCGTGATTCACCATGCGCTTCCGCATCACCTTCCTGATCGTCACCGCGTTCTTCGTCACGATGAACGTTCTGCTGTGGCGCTCTGAGTACGGAGTGCGCAGCCACCAAGGTTCGCCGCTACCATCGGAACTCGTCTTGGAAAAAGTTCTCACCTCACCGGACAATTCATTCCTCGAGATCCGGCATCGTGGCGTGAAGATCGGGCGCGCTCACTGGGCGGCGACGGTCGGCGAAGCGGCGGCGACCGGAAAAGTGATGGACGACATGCCGCCGGAAGGCATGGTCAAGACGTTGACCGGTTACACCATTGATTTCGACGGTACCATCTCGCTCGACGACTTGAGCCGGCTTCGTTTCAACTGCCATCTCGAGCTCAACACTAACCAGAACTGGCAGGAGTTCGGCATCAAGGTCATCCTCAAACCCTTCTCCTGGGAGGTGATCGCCAATGCTGAATCTCAATCCCTGAAGTTCCTCAGCGATGATGGAGAGAAGAAGTCTGAACGCACCGTTACCGCCGCAGACCTGCGCAACCCGGAGAAGCTCGCGAGAGAGATTGGCGGCGTGACATTACCTGCGGCACTGGCGGCTCTCGGCGTTCCGCTCCAATTGCCAAATGCCGCGACATCGGGCTTTGGTTTCAAATGGGAGGCGTCTAATGACCGGCTGAAGATCGGCAACAATCTCGTCCACGTTTTCCGGCTCGAGGCCCGGCTGTTCGAACGTTACAAGGCCGTCCTCTTCGTCAGCCCCGTGGGCGAACTGCTCCGAGTCGAGTTGCCCGACGAAATCATCCTGACCAACGACGCCCTGCTGAACCTTTAGCCCAGCATGATCGAGCTCAAGAACATCGTGAAACGTTTCGGCGACCTCGTCGCAGTCAACGACCTCAGCCTTTCTGTCGGACGCGGTGAGTTCTTCGCTGTCCTCGGGCCAAACGCCGCCGGCAAGACGACCACGATCAAGATCCTCACCGGCCTGATCAAGCCGACCTCCGGCACCGCGGTCGTCGCCGGGTTCGACGTCCAGACCCATCCGCTGGAAGTCCGGCGGCGTCTCGCCTACGTGCCCGATTTTCCGTTCCTCTATGACAAGCTCACGCCCTGGGAATTCATCCGGTTCACGGGCCAGATGTTTCGCATGGAGGACGCAGTCCTGGAATCCAAAGCCCAGGAATTGATCCGGCGTTTCAATCTCGAAGCCTACCTCCGCAAACCCATCGAAGGCCTGTCCCACGGCACCCGCCAGCGCGTTGCCATCGTTTCCGCGCTGCTCCACGATCCCGAAGTCTTCGTCATCGACGAGCCGATGGTTGGGCTCGATCCGCATCACGCCCGCGTGGTGAAGGACACGCTGAAGGAACGCTCCTTGCAGGGGATGACCGTCTTTCTCTCCACCCATCAACTCAGCGTCGCGGAAGAGATGGCGGACCGTATCGGAATCATTCACCAGGGCAGGCTTGTGGCGGTTGGCAACCGCGAGGAACTCCGCCAGCAAAGCGGTGCCTCGGGTCCGTTGGAACAATCATTCCTCGCATTGACTGCCCAGGAAGCAAACCTCAAGGAGGAGAGATCAACAGGTCCGGCGAAGAGTTGATTGGAGCGCCGGTCTCCAACCCGGCGCGGTCTGATAAACGTTTGCTCCAAGCCTGTTTGGAAACCGGCGCTCCACGCAGCCTCGCTCAAGGCTTCTTCTCGGCGCTCTCGTAAAGGCGGGACAGATCGATCAGCAACGCTTCGAGCTTCTGGTAATACTCGTCCTCCGGCAGCTTCGCCTTAGTGTCCCGCAAGATCGCGATCGCGCGCTCCAGCTCATTGCGCTGAGTGCGGACGGCGGGAGAAAGCTTCTGCTCGGCATCGCTCTTCACGAGATGGAACTGATGCGCGCGAAACCCGTCCAGCGGCGCGCCGTCTTTCGCCGACTTTGACGCGCGCACGCCACGGAACCAATCCGGCGGCGTGCCCATGCCGTCGCCAGTGTCGTCGACCAAGGCATGCTCCGTCGCGAGCCGCCCTTCCACGTCGTAGAATTCCTTCACGTGCCGCGAAGCCATGAGGAACGCTTCCAGCAACGACGTCTGTCCATCCTTGTCGAGATCGGCGGAGAGATCGGCAATCGATTCGGAGAGATACTGGCCGAAGCGGGCAAAGTTCACTTCGCTGCCGCTGCGGGTCGAAGTCATCACCACGCGATTCGTTGCCGCCAATCGCTGCAGAAAAGGCGCGCTCGCGGAGGCGGTGTTGATGACGGCGATCGGCCGACGAAACGGCTGGAGCCAGCCGGCAAGATCCGTCGCCGTGAAGTCATTGCTGCGAAGATTGAACTTCGCTTCCTTGCCATCGAACGTCCCGTGCCCGATCAGCACCAGCCACAGTTCCGCACCCTCTTTCGGCTCTCCCGCGAGCTGTTGCTGCAATTGATCGCGGTCACCTGCGGACTCTCCGACGGACAGTCCGATGACTTTGCTTTCCGCGCCGCCTTGCTTCGCCGCCTTTTCCCAGCGAGCAGCCCACTGCGCGAAACTGCGACCGTATTCCTCCTCGCCCGGCGCGCCCACAACGACAATCACCGACGCGCGTTCGGCCGTCGCGGTCGCCGCGACCGCATGGGAGAGCATGAGAAGCAGGGTGCCGATGGAAACCGGAATCACGCTTCGGAGGCGCATGAACAGGAAGCCGACGTCGGCCGGTGTGAACATAGGCGAACTATAGAGAGCGAAGTAGAAGTCGCAACGAGTGATTGATCGAGTCACGTCGGCAGCGGCGCTCCGACATTGATCCCGTGCTTCAGACAATACGCCGCGTTGTGAACATACTTCTCCGCCCAATGCTTCAGCTCGCTCCGCTCCTTCTCCGACATCGTGCGGACCA
>CAMCCU010000126.1 GCA_945872975.1 Pedosphaera parvula Ellin514 | reverse complement strand
GGCGCAGTTCAAGGTCGCGATGATGTTCGCGGCGGGGACGGAAGTTCAGCAAGATCTGCCGAAGGCGGTCGAGTGGCTGCGGATGTCAGCCAGCCAGACAAACACCGCAGCGCAGTTCAACCTCGCGGTCTTCTATTCCCAAGGCGTCGGGGTGGCGCAGGATTTTGCTGAGAGTGTGAAATGGTTTCGCAAGGCGGCCGAGCAAGGCGATCGTTCGGCGCAATACAATCTTGCCGTGCTGCTCTTGAACGGCGCGGCTGGGAATCCGGAACCTGTCGAGGCCGCCAAATGGTTTCGCGCGGCCGCATTGCAAGGTGATGCCGCCTCTCAGCTCAATCTCGGGCAACTGCTCAGTGCCGGTCAGGGCGCATCTGCGGATTTGTCGGAAGCTTACGCATGGTTCAATGCCGCGCTGGCAAACGGCAAGCCGGAGGCGGAGAGTTTTCTCGACGACCTAGTCGCGAGGATGACGAAGCCGCAATTGATCGCGGCCTGGCAGCACAATGCGGCCCGTGGCGATTTGGAGGATCGTTATCAGCTCGGTTCGGCGTATGCGCGGGGCGACGGCGTGACCCTCGATTTCGGGGAAGCGGTGAAGTGGTACCGCGCAGCGGCGACGAATGGACATCCTGAAGCGCAGTTGAAGCTGGGACTTTCCTTTCAGGCCGGCGTGGGAGTGAACCAGGATTTGGTCGAAGCCGTGAAGTGGCTGAAGCTCGCGGCGCAGCAAGGGCATATCGTGGCGCAGCACCAGTTGGGCAAGGCGTATGCCGAGGGGCGGGGAGTGGCGAGGAACGATGTCGAGGCGTTCAAATGGCTTCGCAACGCCGCCAGCCAGGGGATCGTGCCGGCGCAGGTCCAGGCGGGTACGATGTGTGTGAAGGGAATTGGTATCGCGACAAACGTGGTGGAAGCGGCGCGATGGTTTCGACTTGCTGCGGAGCGCGATGACGTGACTGCGCAGTTGAATCTTGCGCTGCTTCTTGAGCAGGGGCGAGGCGGCGTCCATCGAGACGACGTGGAGGCGGCTAAGTGGTTTCGAGCTGCGGCGGAGCGTGGTAATGCGGAGGCGCAATTGCGGTTGGGCATCACGCTGGCTCAAGGACGTGGCGTGGCGAAGGATCTGGCGCAGGCGGTGACGTGGTATCGCAAGGCGGCGGAGCAAGCCAATGTGCAGGCGCAGTTGAATCTCGGGTTCGCCTACGCGTCGGGCCAGGGCGTGGCGAAGGATTTTGCCGAGGCGTTGAAGTGGTTTCGCCCGGTGGCGGAGAAGGGAGTGGCGCAGGCGCAGCACAATCTCGGTGTGATTTACGAATCAGGCAGCGGTGTTCGTGCCGACATGACTCAAGCGCTGGCCTGGTATCGCAAGGCGGCGGAGCAGGGGATGGCGGACAGCCAGGTGAAGCTTGGGACGCTTTGCGTGCAGGGCAAATTGGTGCCGCAAGATTTTGCCGAGGCAGCGAAATGGTTTCGCAAGGCGGCGGAGCAGGGCGATGCCGTGGGGCAGTATAATCTGGCAACGCTGTATGAGCAGGGTCGCGGGTTGCCGGCTTCTGCGCAGGAAGCGCGCGCTTGGTTCCGGCGCGCGGCGGATCGCGGCCACGCCAAGGCGCAGTATCATTTGGGGCTTTCCTCGACTCAGGGTAACGCAACGAATTTTACAGAAGCGGCGGCGTGGTTCCGCAAGGCCGCTGCTCAAGGTGAAGTTCTGGCCCAGTTTAATCTCGGCGTGTTGCTGGATACCGGGCGCGGAGTGAAACAGGATTTTGCCGAGGCGGCTTTGTGGTATCGCAAAGCGGCGGAACAAGGGCATGCGTCGGCGCAGTTCAATCTCGGCAACCTCCACGAGTCTGGACAAGGTGTGACGAAAGATCCGGCGGAAGCAGTGAAGTGGTATCGCAAGGCGGCGTATCAGCGTGAGCCTCAGGCGGAGCATGCTCTCGGTTTGTGCTATGCGGATGGGGATGGAGTTCCGGCCGACGCCGTCGAGGCGTTCAAGTGGATTTCCCTCGCGGCCAGTCATGGCCATCCGCCGGCGGTTCAGCTCCGGGCTTCAATGGAGAAGAAGCTCACGCCGGAACAAAAATCCCGCGCTGAAGAACAGGTGAAGGCGTTTCTGGCGGGCCCGCCGAAATAGTTTTTCCCGTTGGTTCGTGCCGGGTAGTGGCGTGAAATCTGGCATTTCCCGCAGGCAACGTCAGGAATGTCGCCAACCTGACGGTGCTGACGAATGCGCCGACGGCAGGCGCACCATAGTCGGAAACCGCACTTCGTTCAGGGCGTGCGGACGCAGTGAAATTTGGAATGGAACCGGCCCGTGCCGGGCCACGCTTTCAAGCGCGTGGAGGCGTGTTGGTCGCTGGAGAGTGTTCAAGCGCCGGGATACGGTATTTCTGTTTGTTCTTGGCCACGATAAATATCCCGACGAGCCCGAACACGACGCCGAGAGTGATCAGGAGAACGCCGAGCCCCACGAACCAGCCGAAGGGTGTTTTCGGATTGGGGTCAGGTGTGTTCACAGGCATGGGTTTCAAAATATTGATTGAGCCTTGCTGAGGCTGGGTCGTACCGGTGTTCGTCACCGGCGAAGGAATGATGACGGCTTCGATTCACCCCGCCAAAACATTTCTCCGCAAGGATTGCCGCGCCAATCAAGCGCCCCGCCATTCCCTCAAGGGGTTTGCACAATTGGCTTGGTCGCCTGTCTTCGCGCCCTATACTTCAAGCGCATGAATAATGTCGGCATCGGTTATGACGTTCACCAACTGGTCGAGGGGCGAAAGCTCGTGCTCGGCGGAGTTGAGATTCCTCATTCCAAGGGACTGGATGGCCACTCGGACGCGGACGCTTTGATGCACGCGATTTGCGATGCAGTTCTAGGTGCGCTCGGCGAATCCGACATTGGTCACTTTTTTCCGAACACGGATCCTCGCTGGAGCGGTGCTCCCAGCCGTGTGTTCCTACAAGAGGCGGCGCGGCAGGTTGTGTTTCGTGAGGGACGAATCGTGAACATTGATGCGACCTTGATTGCCCAGCAGCCGAAGATCGCTCCGTATATTCAGGCGATGAAGGTTAATATTGCCAGTGCGCTCGGACTGAACGTCAACCGTGTGGGCATCAAGGCGACCACCAATGAGCACATGGGATTTATCGGGCGTGAAGAGGGAATCGCCGCGATGGCAGTTGCCAGCGTGGAATTGCCTGAGCTGGCAACCGTATAGAAACGTGGAGAGCCAATCAGCGTAGTTCGCGGGCTTCCCTGAGCGCGGGCGCTCACAGCAATTAACAAAAATCATTTTATGGGCAAAGGCGAAATCAGTTGGAACAAGACCAACTACGAAGGCAAGAAGTTCCAAGTCTATGCCCATCGCATCGGGGATCAGTGGAGCTTCTTTTTCCGCCACCGGCGCTTCGATGAATGGCAGCAGATGAATCAGCCGCCGCTCGAGGATTGGCTGGAGCTTTTGGACGGCGTCCGGCGTCGTGCGCAACGCCGGCTGGTTCGTCCCGAGGAGATCGATCGCGTCGAGAAGATAATCCGCGAGAGTTTTCCCGAGGCGGAGTTCTGACCGGCCCTTGATCGGTTGGCGCATTCTGCCGACGCTATTGCTGACGGAATCGTCGCTTCCTTGGTTCCTGAGCGCGTTCCTGATTTATGGCGACCCAACCCATCATCCTCATCTCGGCCAGCACCGACGACAAAGGCTCGGAGTTCAGCGATTACTCGATCGGCCTGTCCATGAATTACCCGCTGGCGATTTCTGCGGCCGGTGGCATGCCGTGGATACTTCCCTGTCAGGCGGACGCCGGGTATGTGCGCGAAGCGGTTCGACAGGCGAGTGGGATTCTTTTGACGGGCGGAGACGATGTTGACCCAAAACTGTATGCGGATCGACTTCCTGCCAAGATCGCCCGGACCGTCCAACGCGCTCATGCCGCCCGAGATTCCTTTGAAATGTTGCTGGTCAGAGAAGTATTCCGGCAGAAGAAGGCGCTGCTTTGCATCTGTCGGGGGCACCAGATTCTAAATGTTACTTTAGGAGGCAGTCTATTTGCCGATATCCCTCTCCAGATACCGATGGCAATAGAGCATAACCGGACGGATCTCAAGGACCGCGTGGTCCATGAGGTCGAGTGTGTGCCCGGATCGTTGATGGCGCGGATTGCCGGTGGTGGGCGCCTGGGTGTGAACAGCTCTCACCATCAGGCGGTGGCCCGGATGGCGCATGGATTGCGTGCCACGGCCATAAGCAGTGACGGAGTCGTTGAGGGCATGGAACTGGCGGCGGTCGCCAAAGGCAGTTTGCCTTATTTGCTGGCAGTGCAGTTCCACCCGGAAAGGTTGTTCGTGCGGCACGCCGAACACTTGGAACTATTCAGAACATTTGTTCGTGCCTGCCGCCGCAAGCGGTGAAGACGTAAATCATGAAGAATAAAATCTTGTTAGTGGACGATCAGCAGGAGCTACGCTCGTTGCTGGCTGATTGTTTCAAGGCGCGCGGATTCGACGTGATGGAGGCGTGTGATGGAACCAGCCTCAAAGCAGCCTTTGCCGGACAACAGCCCGATGTCGCCTTGCTCGACCTCAAGCTTCCGGATGCCGACGGTTTAGAATTGCTGACTGCGCTCAAGTCTCAGTGGCCGGACACCGAGGCGATTGTCCTCACGGGCTACGGCACGCTCGACTATGCGGTGGAGGCGACGAAACGCGGGGCGTTTCATTTCCAGACGAAGCCGCACAATGAGGGTCTCTTCAATCTCGTGGAGCGCGCGCTGGAACGAAAGCAGCAGTCTCAGGAGAATCTAAAACTCATCGACGCGCTGAAACGAATGAGCGGCGATTCCTCCCCGATCTTCCAATCACCGCAGATGAAGTCGGTGATGAAGACCATTGAGCGCATTGCACCGAGCGATGTTTCCGTCCTCATCACGGGAGAAAGCGGCACCGGTAAGGAAGTCGTCGCTGACATGATTCACACGCTGAGCAAGCGTGACAAAGGGCCGTTCATAAAAATTAACTGCGCCGCACTTCCGCGCGAGCTGATTGAGAGCGAGCTCTTCGGTTCGGTAAAGGGATCGTTCACGGGCGCTACGGAGGATCGGAAAGGTCTCTTCCGCCAGGCCGAGGGTGGCACGTTGCTGCTGGACGAGCTGTCCGAAATGCCAATCGACACCCAAAGCAAGCTGCTCCGTGTTTTGCAGGAGAAGGAAGTTCGACCAGTCGGCGGCCGCACCAGCTTCAAAACGGACTGCCGCATCATCGCCGCGACGAATCGCCACGTGGACGACGCGCTCAAGAACGGCAAGCTTCGTGAGGATCTTTACTACCGCATCAGCGCCATCTCCGTTCACCTGTCGCCATTGCGTGAGCGCCGGGATGACATCCTTCCGCTGGCGCGTGCGTTCCTGAAACGGTTTGCCGCGCAGGCAGACCGCTTGATGAGCGATTTCTCCACTGAGGCATGTGAACGCCTTCGCCGCTACGACTGGCCGGGAAATGTTCGTCAGCTCCAGAACGAGATCCAGCGCACAGTGCTTATGTGCGAAGGACAGGTGGTGGAACCGACCGACCTCTCCATCACCAACAACATTGACGGGCCTGGTGATGCTGGTAATGACAACCTCACTCTGATGGAAGCCATGGAGCGGAGTAAAATCATCGAGGTGCTCAAGGAAACTGGCGGCAACAAGCTGGAGACGGCGAAGCGCCTCGGGATTGGTCGCCAGACGCTCTACAACAAGATTAAGACCTACGATATCGCGGCCTGATCGCGACGCGCTATCCCAGATAGGGAATCGTCAGCGGACCTTGGGGCAGCACGGCCACTCGTGCGTCGGGTCCAGCTTCATCCAGGCACTTCTTCACCTCGGCGCTGATGTCGGCACACGGTGCGAGGTGACACGCACGAACGACTTCATCCGGCAGTGTGCTGTGGAGGAGAACTCGCGCCTTGCGCTGGACGAGCGCTTGAATCTGCGCCTGCCATTGCTCCGGCCGCACGAATCCCGGCGTTGCGAGCATTGTTAAAATTTCTTCTGAACTCCCGGCGCTGCGCAGAAGTTTGTCGAGCGGGCTTTTCGCCGGGACGCCTTCGCGACATTCCGCAGCGAGGATGAGTGTTCCCCCTGGTTTGATGATTCGCGCTCCGGCGCTCATGCCTTTCACGCCTTGATAGAGGTTCATGTCGAGCGGATAGCCGCTGTTCGTCGTGACGACGACGTCAAACGGCGCCTCGACCATCTGCATCGCTGATTTGCGGACGAACTCAGTGCCGACCTTGTGCGCCTTGATGATGTCGCCGGCGAAGACGTTGGTGATCTGGCGCTCCTCGTTTAGCGTGACGTTCAAGAGGAAGCTCGGTCCGACGCGCAGGGCGATGTCGCGCAGTTCCTCCCACAGCGGATTGCCTTCGTTGATGCCGAATGTCGCGCTCGGATCGCCGATGTTTTCCACTCCGTGATTGCTCATCACAGTTTCCAAGGCCGCCGTCCCCGGACAGATGCCCTTGATGCCTCCGCTGAAGCCGGCGAAGAAGTGCGGCTCGATGAACCCGGTGATGATGCGGATGTCCGCCTCGACGACGTGCCGGTTGATCAAGGCGGGCGCGCCCGAACGGGTGGTGCCGAGCTGAACGTGCGCTGCGAGGTTCTCCGGCTCGTGATTGAGCACGCGGTAGTCGCGCACCACTTCCGGCGTGAGCATCTTTTCCAGCTCGGCCTGGGTGTTCGGGCGATGTGTGCCGAGCTGGTTCAGCAAGGTGATGTTCTCGCGCGGGACGTGGCTCAGGTGCTGAAGCAGCCACGGGATGATTCGATCGTTTGGCGTGGCGCGCGTAATGTCGGTGAAGGAAATGCAGATTTTGTCGCCGGGCTTGATGAGTTCCTTCAAGGGCTTGGAGCCGATGGGATTCTCCAGGGCGTTGAGAATCGCGGCGTGTTCGTCCTTCAGCCCGGCGCTGTGGTTCGGTGCGATGACGGTGGTGCGGTCTTTCGGGAACTCCACCGGGAGGTAACCCTGGCCGTAGGCGAGATTCACTTTCATGTTCAGAGATTCTTTAGGTCGTTCCTCAACCATTAACGAAATCGTCCCTGCTCGCCAACGCCAAAAGCCGCATAGGCAACCAAACCTCCGCTTGTCGGCTCCCGTGGAGTCTGTTTTGATCGCTCCATGACATGTTTCAATTCTATCCGTACGGCCATGCTGACGGTCCTGCTGCTCGGCGGCCTGACCGGCTGCATCACGAATCCTGAGACAGGTCGTCGTCAGTTGCTTCTGGTGCCCGAGAGCGAGATGACCCAGCTCGGGTTGAGCAGTTTCGAGCAGATGAAGAAGGAGACGCCGATTAGCAAAGATCCCGCAGCGAATGCCCTCGTGCAGCGTGTTGGTAAACGCATTGCATCGGTCGTCAACCTGCCCGGAGCGCAGTGGGAATTCGTGGTGTTCGAGAGCAAGGAAGCCAATGCCTTCTGTCTCCCCGGCGGAAAGATCGGTGTTTATACGGGCATCCTTCCGATCACCAAGGACGACGCTGGCTTGGCGGCGGTGATGGGTCACGAAGTCGCGCACGCGACGCTTCAACACGGACGCGAACGCGTCAGTCAGGGCATGGCGGTCCAGGCGTTCGGCCAGGGACTGGGAAGTTACGTGGATGCGACGAACCCGAAATGGACGCAGGCCTTCAGTCAGCTTTATGGTGCCGGCACTCAAGTGGGCATCCTGCTTCCGCACAGCCGGGAACAGGAGTCCGAAGCGGATCACCGTGGATTGGTTTACATGGCGAAGGCGGGCTACGCTCCGGAAGCTTCGGTCGCCTTTTGGGAACGGTTCTCCGCCGTCAACAAGCAGGCCGGTGCCAACAACTCCCCATCGTTCCTGCGCACCCATCCGCTCGACGAAACCCGCATCAAGCAATTGAAGCAATGGCTGCCTGAAGCCAAAGCTCAGTTTCAACCGGCGAAGTAGAGCACGGCACCGACAACGAACCCTCCCGATACTCTGTGCAAGTCCCCTTCCTGAATCTCGCGGCGCAATACGAGTCGCTCAAAACTGAACTGTTGCCCGCCGTCGAGAAAGTCCTCGCTGGCGCGCACTACATCCTTGGCCCGAACGTCACCGCGTTCGAGCAGGAGGTTGCCGCCTACACTGGCGCGCGCTTCGGCATCGGCGTGAACTCCGGCTCGGACGCTCTCACCCTGGCGCTGCGCGCGCTGGAGATCGGACCGGGTGACGAAGTCATCACCACGCCCTTCACTTACATCGCTCCGGCGGAATCGATCCATCAGATGGGCGCGAAGGTTGTTTTTGCGGACGTTGACCCGCGCACGTTCCTCATTGATCCGGTCGATGTGGCGCGAAAGATCACGCCGCGCACCAGGGCCATCATCCCCGTGCATCTCTTCGGGCAGGCCGCGCCGCTGGCGGCGCTGAACGCGCTGGCTGAACCGCACGGCATCCAGATTGTGGAAGACTGCGCTCAAGCCATCGGCGCGACGTTGGATGGTCAGCCGGCGGGCGGCATCGGTCGTCTTGGCTGCTTCAGCTTTTATCCGACGAAGAATCTCGGCGCGGACGGTGACGGCGGAATGATTGTGACGAACGACGAGGCGCTGGCGAAGCGGTTGAAGATGCTTCGCGTCCACGGCATCGAGCGGCGTTACTTCCACGACCTGCACGGATTCAATTCGCGTCTTGATGAGATTCAAGCCGCGATCCTGCGCGTGAAACTTCCGCACCTGAACTCGTGGAATGCCCGACGTGCGGCGATTGCGAAGCGTTATTCCGAGGGCTTCGCCGGGCTGCCGCTCGATCTGCCGGTCACCGCTCCGGGCAACAGCCATGTCTTCCACGTTTACGCGTTCTTGTCGGATCGTCGCGATGAGTTGCAGCAATTCCTCGCCGACCGTGGCGTGCCGACCATCATCTACTATCCGCGTCCGCTGCACCTTCAGACGGTCTATGCGGATCTCGGCTATCGTGAGGGGGATTTTCCAGTCGCTGAAGCGGTGTCGCGTCGCATCTTACCGCTGCCCATGTATCCCGAATTGACTGACGAGCAGGTGGATTACGTGGTGGCGAAGGTGCGGGAATTCTTCCTGAAGTGAGGCCGTGAATCAGCCATCAGCAGGTCACTAGCGGCGCGGACTGGTTCACTGATTACTGCCTTCCCTGACTTGCTGATTTCACGCCTCACGCTGTTTCCAAACGTAGCGGAGCATCAGGACCTTTCCGGCGGCCGTCATTGGAATGGCCAGGATGCCGCCGAGAATTCCCCCAAAGACGGTCGTTCCCACCATCACGGAGATGATGATTGTCAGCGGGTGAAGCCCGGTGCGGTCACCCATGATCTTGGGCTGGATGACGAAGCCTTCGAGTGTTTGCACGACGGCGAAGACCGCGAGGACGAGCAGGGGATGCTGCCAGTCGCCGAACTGTACCAGCGCGATCACCAGCGCGGCTCCGCAGGTGGCGATGGCACCGAGAAAGGGAATCATGGTCAGCACGATCGCCATGGCACCGAGCAGCACGGCGTAGGGCAGGCCGATGAGCAGGAAGCCAAGCGTGTAGAGGATGCCGTCGCAGACGGCAACGAGCACCTGCCCCCGGAAGAAGGAGATGAGGTGATCGTTGATCGATTTGATCACGAAGATGAGCTCGTTCTTGAAGCCGGAGGACTTCACTGGCAGGTAGTCCGTCCAGTGCGTTTCGATGCCGCGCTTCTCGAGCAGCAGGTAGAAGGCGTACACGGGAACGAGCGCGAGTCCGGCGAGCAATCCGAAGAAGGACGCGACGCGCGAGACTTGTTCGCCAGCCCAGGTCGCCGCCTTTGGAGCCATCTTCGTGAACCAATCTGCGGCGGATTTGACCGTGTCTGTGCCGAAGACTTTGCCCCAGAAGGCAGAAGCTGAAGCCGAATCCTCCGCCGCGTCACGCACAGCGTTGGTCGATGTGGAAGAGGTGGTGTTGGCCGATGAAATGGTTGCGAGCGCTGGAGTTGCATTGTCGTTTGACGGAGCGTTGGTCGCGACGGATCCCAGATTGCGATCCACCAGTTTCCGAAGCAGGTCGGGCGGGCGATCGATCCAATCCTTCACGCGCGTCTGGACGCGTTGCGAGTAGGTGGGGACGCGCTTGATGAGGTCGCGAGTCTCGGTAACGATTTGAGGGACGACGCTGCCGAGCAGTCCGAGCATCAGCACCATCGCGCAGGCGAAGACCAGGATGATGGCTCGTGTTCGTGGCACGCCGCGCGTCTCCAGTTTGTCCACGACCGGATCAAGCAGGTAGGCGATCACTCCCGAAATAGCCAGCGGCCAGATGACCGGCGCGAGGATGTGCAGCGCTTGACCGAGGCCCCAGATCAGCCCGGCCACCAGCAGCACCAGTGTGGCGACTGCGATGCCTGTCAGCGCGAGCCAGATGATTTGCGCCTGTTTCGGAGTGGGGGATGGCAAGCTCATTGAATTGTTATCCCTGGCCTAGCTTTCTGGATTTATCCGCAGCGGCGCGTACCGCGTTCATCAAGGCCGCGCGCAGCCCGCCTTTTTCCAGCTCGTGAATGCCGTCGATGGTCGTGCCGCCGGGGCTGGTGACCATGTCCTTGAGCGCGCCGGGGTGCTGGCCGGTTTCGAGCAGGAGCTTTGCGCTGCCGAGCAACGTCTGCGCGGCGAGCTTGGTCGCGATGTCTCGCGGAAGTCCGGCGGCGACACCGCCATCGCTCAAGGCTTCGATCATCAGGAAGACGTAGGCGGGGCCGCTGCCGCTCAGGCCGGTCACGGCGTCGAGCAACGATTCCTTCACCTGATAGGCGACGCCGACGGACGAGAAAAGTTTCTGCGCGAGCTGCCCGTCCTCCGTGATGGCGGACTTGCCGAGCGCGAAGGCGGACGCGGACGCGCCGACGAGCGCGGGCGTGTTTGGCATCACGCGAACGATGCGCGCGCCGGGCGGCAATGCGGACTCCATCCGCGCGAGGGTGACGCCGGCGGCGATTGAGACGAGGAGGTGTTTGTCCGTGAACTGTGGTCGCGCTTCCGCGAGGACGTCGTTCACTTGGTCAGGCTTTACTGCGAGCAGGATGACGTTGGCGAACTTCAGCACTTCGAGGTTCGACGAGGTCGTCTTGATGCCAGCGTCCTTGGCGATGCTGGCAAGGGCGGCTTCGTACGGGTCGCTGGCGATGATGGAATCGGCCGCAGACAATCCGGAGTGGATGAATCCCTTGGCGAGGGCGGAGGCCATTTTTCCTGCGCCCAAAAATCCCAGCTTCATTACGGAAGACATGGGCGCGTTGTAGCAGTTGCCTTCTCGCAGCGGAAGGGATTTCAGTCGCGCACAGCGGGCGGCCTGCGAGCCCTCGCGGCTCCTGTCGGGCGCGATGGTCGGAACGCGCGGAGCATTCAGAGAGAGTCGTGCTTGCCATCCTCTGCGACCGGGGACCGTTCGCGGTCCACAGCCGCGTGCGGCATCACGGGCGGTTGATGAAGACATCGACTTGCTGGCCGACGTAGAGCGGGACGTTTGGCTGGTCGAGCTGGAAGATGATCTGGAGCACGCGGGTATCGACGCGCTCTGAGCTGTCGCCGGTCAGGGATTTCTTGGGGATGACAAATGGCTCGATGCGGACGAAGCGCAAGGGCAGGGGATTCTGCGTGCTGCCTTTGAGGAAGGCGACGGCGGGCTGGTTCGCCTGCACGAGCGGCGCGTTCTGTTCGTCCACGTCGGCGCGGATTTGCAGCTGATCGATCTCACCGAGGATCATCAATGGCTCGACCGGCTTGGTCTCGGCGAACTCCCCGGCGCGGACGTTCACCTGGAGCACGGTGCTTTCGCGCGGCGCACGGATGGTGAGAACGCTGAGTTCGACTTCCGCCTGCTCGGCGATGGCTTGGGCCGAAGTGATCTGTGCTTCCAGCATGACGACGCGTGCCTGCCAGTTTTGGAGTTGGAATTCCTTTCGCGTGCGTTCGTCGTCGGAGGCGATGTTGTCCTTCTTCAAGCGCTCGACGCGGGCGAACTGATCCTTGGCGTCGGCGACCATCACTTGCTCGGCTTTCATCGAGGCGCGCAGGGCCTCGACCTGGGCGCGGGTGGTGGTGACCTTGGCGCGGGCTTCGCGGTCGTCGAGCTGGATGAGCG